>JAQBQI010000005.1 GCA_028287085.1 Myxococcaceae bacterium | reverse complement strand
AGCTCGGGGTGGTCGAGGGCGGCCGCGGGGCGCCGCGGCTCTCGTGCGACGCCGCCGGGGTGACCGTCGCGGGCGACGCGGGCTTCCAGTCGTGCGGGCTGGTGGGCGGGTGCTCGCCGCCCGTCGCGGTGGCCGGCCTCCGGGCGGTCGCGCGCTCGGGCGACTCGCTGGTGATCGTGAAGGCCGTCGGCGAGCACGGCGCACCTCGCGTCGTGCGGCGGCCCCTCGCCGCGGGCGACTCCGACGCCCGCGACGACCTCGTGGTGCTCTCCGACGACGTGCGCCACGGCGGCCTCGCGGTGCGCGCCGCGTGGATCTTCTCGCAGGGCAACCGCCTGCTGCTCTTCATGTCGGGCGACGCCACCGTGGTGCGCTGGAGCGACGACCAGGGCCGCTCGTGGCACGCCTCGCGCGAGGCCAACGACGCGCCGCCGCGGCTCGAGTCGGCCGACGACCTGCTGCACGACGCGCGGCTCGGGCGCACCGGCGCGCCGCGCCCATTGCCATGAGAGGGGAGCTGCGATGAGTGAACGGCCGTTTCGCGTGCTCGGGGTGCAACAGATCGCCGTCGGCGGCGCCGACAAGGGGGCGCTGCGCGCCTTCTGGGTCGACCTCCTGGGCTTCACCCCCGAGGGCAGCTACCGCAGCGAGCGGGAGAACGTCGACGAGGACATCACCAGCGTCGGCCGCGGTCTGGCCCGCGTCGAGGTCGACCTAATGCAGCCCATCGACCCCGCCCGCAGCCCCCGCGTGCACGAGCCCGCGCTCAACCACCTCGGGCTCTGGATCGACGACCTCCCGGCCGCGGTCGCCTGGCTCACCGCGCAGGGGGTGCGCTTTACCCCGGGCGGTATTCGCCGCGGTGCCTCGGGCTTCGACGTCTGCTTCGTGCACCCGAAGGGCAACGCGGAGTCGCCGCGCGGCGCCGAGGGGGTGCTCGTCGAGCTGGTGCAGGCGCCGCCCGCGGTGGTCGCGGCCTTCGACGCCCTCGCCGCCTCAGCGTGACGCGACGCCGTCGCCGATCACCGGGCCGTCGGGGCCGTAGGTGTGGGGGCCGGTGAGCACGCTGCCGCGCGACGGGCGCAGCGCCCAGGTGGGGTAGCCGAGCTCGCCCCGGGCGCGCTCGAAGCGCGGGCCCGAGATGCGCACCGACTCGACCGCGGTGCCGTCGGCGCGCAGCACGCGGATGCGCCCCGAGCCGAGGTTGAGCCCGCCGAGGTCCTCCCCCTCGACGCGCCGCGCCTCCCCGGGCGGAACCACCGCGACCGGCACGCCGAGGTAGTTGTGCAGCGTCCAGGTGCCGTCGCGCTGCACCTCGACCGACGAGAAGGCCGAGAGGTACGGCCACGCGGCGATCGAGAGCACCGAGCAGAGCACGGCGCTCCACCCGACGAGGGAGAAGCGCAGCCTGCGCTCGGCGACGGTGAACTCCTCGCGATAGAGCGACCGCGCCATCGCGGCGGCGAGGCCCCCGGTGGCAACGCACAACAACGCGGTCGGTAGGTGCCACGCGAAGTAGGTCCACTGTCCCAACGCGATCTCTCGCATGCGGCGACGCTACCTCCCGCCCGGTGGCGTCGCAAACGCCGCGCCCGGCCGCGTCAGCGCGCCGAGCCGTCCCACTGGCGCAGCAGCGCCCGCGCCCGGCGGTTGCGCGGCGCCCTCCGCAGCAGCTCCCTCAGCGCCTCGAGTGCCTCGGCGCGCCGCCCCGCGGCGTCGATCGCCTCGACCTGCGCGAGGCCCACGTCCGCCGCGGTCGGCAGCAGCCGCGCCGCCCGCCCGAGGTCGCCGACCGCGCCCGCCGCGTCGCCCGTCCGCTGCCGCGCGAGGCCGCGGTAGTACCAGCCGTAGCCGCCGTTGGGGTTGAAGCGCACGGCCTGATCACCCGCGCGCCGCGCCGCCTCCGGGTCGTTGCTGTCGAGGCACGCGCCGGCGAGGTCGATCCAGGCGAGCGGGTGCGCGGGCCACAGGCGCACCGCCGACTCCAACTGGGTCCGGGCCTCGGCCGCGCGCCCGCTGGTGAACAGCAGCGCCCCGAGATGGTGGCGGGCGTGCGCGCTCCTCGGCGCGAGCTGCACCGCGCGCTGCAGGGCCTCGATGGCGCCGGCCTGGTCGCCCGCGCGGTCCTTCGCCTCGCCGAGCGTGCGCCACACGTCGGCGTCGTCGGGGCGGCGCGCGCTCTCGGCCGTGAGCACCCGCACCGCCTCGGCCACGCGCCCGGCCGACAGGTGCGCCCAGCCGATCTGCAAGGGGGCCTCGTCCCGCAGGTCGGGCCCGGTCATCGGCGCGACGAGGTTCGCGCCGACGAGCAACGCGAGCCCGACGCCCGCCACGCGGCGATCGACCGCGCGCGCCGACCACCAGCGCGCGAGCACCCGCGCTCCCTCGACGGCGGGCACGAGCAGCGCCAGCGCGAGCCCGAGCCGGTAGCGCCCCGACGGGAAGAACAGCGCGACCCCGAGCGCGTTGAGCGCGACGAAGGCCACGATCGCCCGCCACGCGCGCCGCCGCGACTCCGGCGCGTCGCCGTCGCGCAGCGCGCTCCACGCGCCGACGACGCTCAGCGGCAGCACCAGCCCGAAGGGGAAACGCAGCCCGTGCTGCCAGAGCAGCGCGGCCGTGAGCGGCGTGCGCCCGAGCGCGCCGTAGGGGTCGAGGTTGCGCGCGATCTCCGCCCCGTTGAACACGTCGAGCAGCTTCATCGCGAGCGCCCGCGCGAACGCGAAGGGGTGGTGCAGCGCCCACGCGACGGCCCGATCGGTGAAGTAGGCCGACTGCGCGAAGGGCTCGAAGACGCCGTGGCGCGCGGGCTCGAACGCGAGGTCGTCCCAGCGCCACCCCGGGCGGATCGCCGTGCTCGCCGCGACGTCGCTGTTGTTGCCGACGAAGAGGTTCACGCCCGCGTTGGCGGTCGCGAGGCTGAAGCGCCCGTAGCGCTCCAGGGTCGAGAGGCCGACCGGCAGCATCGCGGCGAAGACGCCCCCGACGAGCGCCGCGGCGCGCGTGGCCAGCGCGGGGAGGGGGAGGGTCGCGCGGGCCTGGAAGATCCGCCACGCCAGGAAGATCCCGAAGGGCGCGACGGTGCCGCGGGCGGCGACGGCGAGGCCGAGGGCGGCGCCCTGCGCGAGGTGCACCCACGGCGCGCTCGCGGCCGAGGTGCGCACCGCGACCGCGAGCGCGAGCAGGGCGAGCGCGGCGTCGAGCGGCGCCGCGATGAGCTGCGACGCGAAGAACAACAGCGGACCGTAGAGCGCCGCGGCGACGCCCACCGCGATGACGGCGCGGGGCGGCAGCACGGCGCGCGCGACGACCAGCAGCAGCTGCCCGATGGCGACCGCGCAGAGGGCCTGCGCGATGAGCCCCACCGCGGGCCGCGCCTCGACGAGCCGGTAGACGAGGGCGAGCAGCCACGCGAAGAGGGGCGACTGCCAGTGGGGCAGCGGGGGCGCCGCGCCCGACTGCGCGATGCGCAGCGCCTCGGCGTGGTACTCGCGGCCGTCGATGATCGGCCCGGTGACCGAAGGGTCGCCCGCGAGGAGCTGGTACTGCACCGCCTGCACGATCAGCGCGAGCAGCCCCACGACGAGGTGCTGCTCCCACGGGCGCTCGCCGAACGCGGGCGCCTCGGGCTCGACCTCGGGCGGCTCGCCCGGAGCCGCCTTCGTCGGCGCCGCGCCCGGTTTCGTCGGCGCGACCGCGACGGTGCGCCACCCGCGGGACCCTTGCTGCCGGGACGGGCGACGCGCCATCGGCTCAGACGTCGATGATCTTGCCGGGGTTGAGAACCCCCAGCGGATCGAACACGACCTTCAACGCCCGCAGCAGCGCGAGCTCCTCGGGCGCGCGGGAGTACCCGAGGTAGGGCTTCTTGAGCAGGCCGATGCCGTGCTCGGCGGAGATGCTGCCGCCGTGCTCGCGCACCAGCGCGAAGAGGGCGTGGTCGGCCTCGCCGGTGCGCGCGAAGAACTCGGCGCGCTCGAGATCGTCGGGCTTCATGACGTTGATGTGCAGGTTGCCGTCGCCGATGTGCCCGAAGAGCACCACCTCCCAGCCGGGGTAGCGCTCCGCGAAGAGCGCATCGAGCGCCGCGCAGAAGGGCGCGAGCGCGGCGACGGGCAGCGCGACGTCGTTCTTGTGCAGCACCCCAGTGGCCGAGAGGCTCTCGGAGATCGCCTCGCGCAGCTGCCACAGCGCCCTCCCCTGCGCGCCGTTCTGCGCGAGCACGCCGTCGGCCACGAGGCCCTGCTCGAAGAGGCCCGCGGCCCACTGCTCGAGCGCCTCGCGCTGGGTCGCCTCGACCTCGATGAGCACGTAGCAACCGCCCTCGACCGCGAAGGGCGGCGTCAGCCCGCGGTGCCGGCGCACGCGCGCCGCCGCGCGGTCGGTGAAGAACTCGAAGGCCGACAGCGTGAACGGCCCCTGCCGCGCCGCCTCGAAGAGACGCAGCACCGCCGGGAGGTCGGGCACCGCGTAGAGCATCACGTCGAGCGCGCCGGGCAGCCGCGCGAGCCGCAGCGTCGCCTCGGTGATGACGCCGAGCGTCCCTTCGCTGCCGATGAAGAGCTGGCGCAGGTCGACGCCGGTGTTGTTCTTCTCCAGCGCGCCGTTGAGCGCGAGCACGTCGCCCTGCGCGGTGACCACCTCGAGCCCCAGCACCCAGTGCCGCGTCAGCCCGTAGCGGATCACCTTCACCCCGCCCGCGTTCGTCGCGATGTTGCCGCCGACGTGCGACGAGCCCTTCGACGCGAAGTCCACCGGCCAGGTCAGCCCGTGCGGCTCGCAGTGCGCGTGCACCGCCTCGGTGACCGCCCCGGCCTGCACCCGCACCGTCTGCGCGACGCGGTCCACCGGGTCCATGCGGCGCATGCGCTCCATCGAGAGCACCAGCTCGCCGCGCGCCGCGACGGCCCCGCCCGCGAGCCCCGTCCTGCCGCCCGACGGAACCACCGCCACCTCGTTGGCCGCGCAGAACTTCACCAGCGCGACGACCTCCGCGGTCGTCCTCGGGCGCGCGACCGCGCAGGGCGCCGGCTCGTGCACCCGCGTCCAGTCGCGCCCGTACTCCGCGAAGAGGTCGCGGTCGAAGCTGACGAGGTCATCGGAGAACGCCGCACGGAGGGCGCTCAGGGCGGCGTCGCTGGGGAGGGCAACCATCGCCGCCGCGGATACTCCGAACCACGCATCCCCCGCAAACGCTGCGGTCCCGGCCCAAAGCAATCTTGACTCTCGCTCTCATCACGATAGCGTCGCGCCGTGTTGCCTCGCTCCTTCCGCGGCCTGTTCTTGTCCTGCCTCGGCCTGTTTCTCGGCTGCGCCAACGACCCTGCGCCGCGCTGTCTGCCCGGCGACCAGGTCCAGTGTCGCTGCGCCGGGGCGCCCGACGGCGGCGCGGCCTACGGCTATCGCACCTGCCGCGCCGGGCCCGATGGTGGCGTCGAGTACGGCGCCTGCGACTGCGTCGTCGGCCTGCTGCCCAACCTCGGGTCACCGCTCTCGACGCCGTACATGAGCGGAATGGGCAGTGGAAACGCCCTCGACGCCGGCACGCACTGACCCCGCGCGCTGGCTCCCCGCGGCGCTCGCCGCCCTCACGCTGACGCTGCGCCTCCCCTTCCTCGCGCCCATCGCGCAGGACCCCGACGGCGCCCGCTTCGTCCGCGCCCTGCTCCGCTACGACCTCACGCAGGGCCACCCCCACCCGCCCGGCTATCCCCTCTACCTCGCCCTCGGCGCCGCCCTCCACCGCCTCGGACCGTCGCCCGCGCTCAGCCTCTCTCTGGTCTCGGCGCTCTCCCTGGCCGCGCTCGTCGCGCTCTTTACCCGCTGGTGTATTCCCCGCACCGGTGCGCTCCCCGCCGCGCTCGGCGCGGTCCTCCTCGCCGTCGCCCCGCTGTCGACCGTCCTCTCGGCCCGCCCGCTCTCCGACGCGCTCGGCGCCGCCCTCGCGTGGGGCGCGCTGTTGTCCGCCACGCGCGCGGCCCCCGACGCCCGCCGCACGGCGGTCCTGTCGGCCCTGGTGCTCCTCGCCCGCGTCTCCGCCTTCGCCCTCTGCGCGCCCGCCCTCGTCGCCGAGCTCGTCCGCGACCGCCGCCACCGCGCCGCCGCCGTCGCCGCCTTCGCGCTCACCCTCGCGCTCGGCTACGCGCCCGTGCTCGCGCTCACTGGTCCAGTCCGCCTCGCGCGGCTCGTCCTCGACCACGGCGCCGGGCACTTCGAGCGCTTCGGCGGCAGCGTCGTCACGCACCCCGCCCTCGGCCCCCGCGCGCGCGCCTTCGCCTTCGCCCTCTGGACCCACTGCCTCGGCGGCGGCTGGACCGACCGCCCCGCGCACCTCTACGCCGCCGGCGCGGCCCTCGCGTTCGCCGCCCTGATCGGTCTCCGCGCGCTCTCCGCGACGCCCGACCGCGCGACCCGCCTCGTCGCCCTCTGCGCCGCCGTCTACGCGCTCTGGATCTTCCTCGGCCAGAACATCCTCTGGTCCCCTCGGCACCTGCTCCCGCTGCTCCCGGCGCTCGCGTGGTGCGTTTCTACGGGCGCCGCCGCGCTGCTCCGTCGTCGGCCCCGCCTCGCCCTGGCCGCCCTTGTGCTGGCCCTCGGCTCGCTCTCATACGAGTCGCTGCGCCTCTCGCGCACCCAGCGCCGCGACGCCCCGCCCACGGTCGCCCTCGCGCGCTGGATCGACGCCCACACCGACGCCCCGCACGCGGTCATCGCGACGGCGCAGCTCGGCGCCTGGCTGCGCGGCCTCACGCCCTCGGCCCGCGTCGTCGACGTGATCGACGCGCGCGATGTCGCGGCGCTGCGCCTGTCGCCGGGTGATCGGCTCTTCGTGACCAGCGAGGTGCGCGACGCGTCGACGCTGGGCGGCCGGGTGCGGGCGCGCTTCGTCCGCGACCGCTACGTGAACCCGGCGCTCTACGACCTCGCGATCATCGAGCTACCGCGCTGAGCGTTACGGGTGGAGGTGGCGGCGGAAGAAGTCCGCCATGCGATGGAAGAGCAGCCGCGCGACGACCGGGTCGGCCACGCTGTGCGTCGAGCCCGCGAGCGGCAGGAATTCGTGCGCCCTTCCCGCGCGGAAGAGCGCGTCCGACAGCCGCACGCCGTGGAGGAAGTACACGTTGTCGTCGGCCGTCCCGTGGATCACCAGCAGCGGCTGACGCAGCCCATCGGCCCAGGTCAGCAGCGAGCCCTGCCGGTAGGTCGCGTCGTCGTCGCCGGTCGGCACGCCCATGTACCGCTCGGTGTAATGCGTGTCGTAGTCGCGCCAGTCCGAGACGGGCGCGCCCGCGATGCCGGCGCGAAACACGTCCGAGCGCCGCAGCATCGCGAGCGCCGCGAGGTAGCCGCCGAACGACCACCCGTAGACGCCGACCCGCTCGAGGTCGAGCTCGGGGAAGCGCGCGCCGAGCGCCCGGAGCCCCCGCACCTGGTCGTCGATCGGCACGTCCCCGAACGACCGATGGATCGCGCGCTCCCACTCGCGGCCCCGGTTGGGCGTGCCGCGACCGTCGAGCGACACCACCACGAAGCCCTGCTCCGCGAAGTACTGCGCCAGCGTGTAGCGCGCCCGCGACTGCCCGACCATCTGCGCGTGTGGCCCGCCGTACACCATCAGGATCACCGGGTAGCGCTGCCCCGCGCGGTGGTTCGACGGCCGCACGACCGCCGCCCGCAGCTCGTCGTCGCCGACGCGCACCAGCTCGACGCGGGGCGCGAGCACGGGCTCCTCGACCAGCGACGCGAGCGATCCGACGACGGCGTCGCCGCGCACCACCTGCCAGCTCGCGGCCTCCGTCAGCGCGGCGCGATGCACCACCCGCACGTCGCCCGCCCCGACCTCCGCGTCGTGCTCGCCGGGCAGCGTCGTCTCGCGCGTCGGCGCGGTCGAGCCGTCGAGCGCCGCGCGCCACACGTGCTGCTCGGTGGGCTCGTCGCTGGCGAGAAAGCGGACGGTGCGCGCCGCCGCGTCGACGTGGAGCAGCTTGCGGTAGCCGAGCTCCGGCGCGACCACCACCCGCTCGAGCGTTCCGTCGGGCCGCCGCAGCTCGACCTGCCAGCGCCCCGCGCGCTCGGTCGACCACAAGAACCCGGCGCCGCCCGGCAGCCACCGCGGCATCGACGGGTCGATGTTGATCCACGCCGCGTCGGCCTCCGCGAGCAACGGCCGCGAGCTGCCGTCGGGCGCGACCGCGAGCAGCCGCTCCTCGGTCTGCGCGCGGTTCTGCACGAGGATCGTCAGCGGCGCGCCGTCGCTCCACGTCGCCTTCGCGAGGTACGGGTACGCCGCGCGGTCCCACTGCACCCAGGTCGTCGCGCCGCTCTCCACCGCGACGATCCCGAGCTTCACGGTCGCGTTCGTGCGGCCGGCGCGCGGGTACGCGAAGCCGTCGGGCGCGCGCTCGGGGTGCATCGGGTCGGCGATCTGGAAGCGCTCCACGCCGCGCTCGTCGGTCTCCTGGTAGGCGAGCGCGCGGGAGTCCGCCGACCACCAGTAGCCCTCCATGCGATCCATCTCCTCCTGGGCGACGAACTCCGCGGTGCCGTGCGTGATCCCCTCGGTGGCACCCGACGTGACCGCGCGCTGCGCGCCCGTCGCGGCGTCGATCACGTGGAGCTCGCCGTCGCGCACGCAGCTGATCCAGCGGCCGTCGGGCGACCACCGCGGGTCGACCGGCGCGCCGCCTTCGGGCGCGACCACCCGCGCCCGCTGCGTCGCGCGCTCGTACACGTAGAGGCGCCCCGACAGCGGAAAGAGGATGCGCGCGCCGTCGGGCGAGAGCTGAAACGAGGCGATGCCGCGCGCGGCCATGCGCATGCGCTGGCGTCGGGCGCGCTCCTCGACGGTGAGCGATTCCTCCGCGCCGCCGAGCAGCTCGGCCGCGGTGAGCAGGCGGCGCTCGAGCCCGGTGGCGACGTCGAAGGCGTAGAGGTCGCGCACGAAATCGCGCGGCCCCGAGCGCAGGAAGAGCACCTCGCGGCCGTCGGGCGTGACGCGCACGGACTCCGGCGCGCCGAGCCTGAAGCGCCAGGTCTCGGCGTACTGGTCGAGCAGCGCGTCGGCGTGGGCGGTGGGAGTGGCGTTCGCGCGAGAATCGTGGCGCATCGTGCTCCGTCGGTGGTTCGTGGGGTGGGGGGCGTGCGCGCAGGCGGCCGCCACGAGGGCGACGGCCAGCGGCCAGCGGGGGGACAGGCGCATGAGGGCGGCGATGCTAGCGGAACGCTGCCGTGGCCGGGTCGGTGCGGGGGAGGGGAGGGGCCGAGGGCGCGAAAGTCCGCGCCGCGCTGGTACCGGAGACCGGGGTTGAACCGGTAAGAGGGGTTACCTCGGCGGATTTTGAATCCGCTGCGTCTGCCAATTCCGCCACTCCGGCGCTGGGTTGGTGAAGCAGCCGCCGGTCTATCAGCGCGCGGCGATTCGCTCAAGTCCTGCGGGGATTCTAGGAGAGCTCCGAAATTATCTCGGGGCAGATTGCAAGAGGCTCTTGACGGCCTCGGAAAACGGATGGTACACGCCGCGACCTCCCCGGAGGAACTCAGGTTCCCGACGGGCGAAACCTTCTATGTCGGCGGCTGCACCCAATTCCCGGGTGAACGCGTCGATGGGAGCCCAGCAGGTTCGGCGAGAGCCACTGCGCTGGTGAAACGGAAGCAACGACGATGGAGAGCAAGGCGATTGCGCGGTTCGCGCGTATCGCGCCCCGTAAGGCGCGGACTGTCGTGAACCTGGTGCGCGGCCAGAAGGTGGCCGAGGCGATCAACATGTTGCTGTACACCCGCAAGGCTGCGGCCCCGGTCGTCCGCAAGGTGATCGAGTCGGCCCTGGCCAATGCGCGTGTCCTCAACCCCTCGGTGGACGTCGACGGGCTGTACGTGTCCATCGGGTCGGTCGACAAGGGCCCGAACTCGCACCTCCGCCGCTGGCGGCCGCGGGCGATGGGTCGCGCGACGCAGATCACGAAGGGCGTCAGCCACATCGCGATCACGCTGACCGATCGGCCGCCCCCCGCGCCGAAGAAGACCAAGAAGACCGCCTCCGGCGACGCCGCCGGGACGACCACCGCGACGCAGGAATAGGCGAGCAATGGGACAGAAGGTACATCCGTACGGGTTCCGCCTGGGGGTCATCAAGACCTGGAACTCGAAGTGGTTCGAGGAGCGCAACTACGCCGCCTGGCTGCATGAGGACATCACCCTCAAGCGCGTGGTGAAGGAGCAGCTCATGAACGCCGGCATCTCGGCGGTCGAGATCGAGCGCGCCGCGGCCAAGGTGAAGGTCATCATCTACACCGCGCGCCCCGGCATCGTGATCGGCAAGGGCGGCAAGGGCGTCGAGGAGTTGAAGAAGGGCAAGCCGGCCGAGCGCAAGGGCGCGGCGCCGTTCCCGGGCCTCCTCCACTACACCAACGCCAACGCCGACGACGTCGTCATCGACGTGCAGGAGATCCGCAAGGCCGACACGAACGCGCAGCTCGTCTCCGAGACGGTCGCGACGCAGCTCGAGCGCCGGGTGTCCTTCCGCCGCGCGATGAAGAAGGCCGTCGGGGCCGCCATGAAGCTGGGCGCCCGCGGGATTCGCATCCGCTGCGCCGGCCGCCTCGGCGGGTCGGAGATGGCCCGCGTCGAGAGCTACCGCGAGGGCCGCGTGCCGCTGCACACGCTCCGCGCTGACATCGAGTTCGGCACCGCGGAGGCGCACACGACGTACGGCTCCATCGGGGTCAAGGTCTGGTTGTTCAAGGGTGAGGTGCTTCCGCAGAAGAAGCGCCGCCCGGGAACCCGCTGAGCGATCGCCGGAGAAGAGAAGATGCTTTCGCCGAAGAAGGTCAAG
>JAQBQI010000128.1 GCA_028287085.1 Myxococcaceae bacterium | reverse complement strand
CCGCGACGGCCGGCGCGATGGCCGCGGCGATCCCCGCGGGGGCGGTCGTCACGCTGCTGCTGCGCACCGACCGGCTGCGCGCGGGCCCGCACGCGGCGCGGGTGCGCTCGCTGCTCGAGGGCATCCGCGACTGGCAGATGGTGCTCGGCGGCACCGAGCTCGACCCCATCCGCGACTTCGACGCGGTGCTGCTCGCGAGCGCCAACCCGGTGGGCACGCGCGAGCACCCGCCCGACCTCATGGCGGTGGTGCGCACCCACGCGCGGCGCGACTTCCTCCGCGCGTCGGTCGAGCAGATGGCCGGCGTGCGCGCCAACACCCCGTCGGGCACCCTGCCCCCCGACGCCGGAACCCTCCGCGACCACTTCGCGCGCCCCGGCGCAGCCCCGCTCCCGCGGCCCTCGCGCGCCATCTGGACGCGCCGCAACGGCGTCGAGACCACCACGGTCGACCGCTACCTCGGGCCCACCGCGGTGGCGCTCCTCGACGACGACCTCGCGGTCTTCGCGTCGCCGCAGCGCCTCCCCACGCTGCTCGCGGTGCTGGGCGGCCAGACCGCCATCGCCAGCGCCCTCCCCCGCGACGACGCGGCCGGCGGCGGACCGCGCGTGGTGGCGATCCTCACGGCGCGGGGCGCGCGCAACCTGCTCTCGGCGCCGGGGCGCACCAACCCCGTCCCGGTCGAGGCCGACTTCGCGCTGCTGGCCACGCGCGACGCGGCCGGCGACGACGACGGCGGCGCGGTGCTGCGCTCGACCTGGCGCTACGACTCCGCCGAGCAGGCCACCGCGGCGGCCCGGCTCGTCGCCGCCTTCGCGCTCGACCTCGACGACTCCATCGAGCAGTTCTCGCACACGATGGGCGGCATCGCGGCCAACGCCACGGGCACGGTGCGGCTCGCGGTGCTGCGGCGCGCGCTCACGCGGCTGCACGCGAGTCCCGAGGGGGCGACCGTGCGCCTCGACGCGACGCTCGACCGCGAGGAGGTCACCGAGCTGCTCAACGTGCAGCGCCTCGCCGGCCTGTTCCAGTGAGCGCTACCAGATTACGCGCCCCAGTAATCCCGTGCCGCAGAGGATGGCGACGACGATCATGGCCTGCTCGCGCCACGACGCGTCCGCGCTCGCGGTGACGCGCGCGACGACCGCCCCGGTGGCGTTGTCGCGGTAGCTGGCGTCGGTCGCGTCGGCGAGCAGGGCGCGCGCGGGGCCCTCGTCGGAGAGGCCCCAGTGCGGCGCGGAGGCGGCGTCGACGGCGGCTTCGTCGGCCACGCGAAGGCCCGGGATTCCCCCCGCGATCGCGGCGGCGAGCCAGCGCCGGGCGCCCCGCTCGAAGGACCACAGCCCGACCGCGCCGGCGAGCGCCGCGACGGCCATGGCGGCGTCGAGCCCGGCCAGTGTGCGCCCGAGGGCGCCGCCGTGACACCCGAACCAGGCGCCCCCCGGGCAGTGGGCGACGCCCTGCGAGAACCCGACGGGCCGCACGAAGGCGAACACGGCGGCGACGCAGACGAGCGTGGCCCAGGCGTCGAGCGCGCGGCGGGGCGTCGGGTCGAGGCGCCAGCGGTCGAGCGCGAGGGAGAGCGGCGCGGCCACGGTCGCGCCGAGCGCGCCGCACACGACTTCGAGGCCGAGGTTGTAGAGGAGGGTCCGTAGCTCGAAGCCCCCGCGGCTGGTGGCGAGCAGGTAGACGGCGAGGCCCGCGAGGGTCGTGAGCGCGACCACGGCGCCGACGGCGCGACCGGCGGTGAGCGCCCGCGGTCGCGGTCGGAAGGCGACGACCGCGAGCATGACGACGTTGGGCAGCGCGAGCAGGCTGGCCACGACGCCCTTGTGATCCATCGACCAGGTCAGCGACCAGAGGAAGAGCAGGTGACCGGCGGCCGCGATCGTGACGAAGACGGCTCGCGCGGCGGCCGACGAGGCCCCGATGCGAACCCAACCGACGCTGTGGGTGGACATCCCGGCCGACGCTAGAGCAAGGGCCCGACCGCGTCACGCGGCGCGGAGAGTTGGTTCAGCCGCGGAGCGCCTCGACGACGCGGAGGAAGTTGCCGCCGAGGATCTTGCGCACGCGCGTGTCGGACCAGCCGCGGGCGAGCATGGCCTCGACGAGGCGCGGGAGTTCGAGGCAGGTGCGCATGTCGACGGGGGGGACGATCATGCCGTCCCAGTCGCTGCCGAGCGAGGCGTGGTCTTCGCCGACGGTGTCGACGATGTGCGCGAGGTGGCGGACGACCGAGCTGAGCCGGCCGTCGAAGGTCGGGTCGCCGAGGAAGCTCGACTGGTACATGACCCCGATCGTTCCGCCGAGGGCGGCGATGGCGCGGAGCTGCTCGTCGTCGAGGTTGCGCCAGTGCGGCGTGACGCCGGCGACGCCGGTGTGGGTGACGATCGCGGGCTGCGTCTTGTCGTGCACGGCGAGCGCGTCGAAGAAGCCCTTGCGCGAGATGTGGGCGAGGTCGACGAAGATCTTCCGCGCGTTGAGGGCCTTCACGTAGTCGCGCCCGCGGGCGGTGAGCCCCGTGTCGCCGGTGAAGCCGAGGGGCGAGCTGGTGACCCCGAGCAGCGAGGTCGACAGGTGCACGAGGGTGACGCGCAGGACGAGGTCGTCGGGGATGAGGTCGAGCGCGCTGCCGTCGGGCGCGTGGTCGAGGGCGTTGCCGCCTTGGATGCCGATGAACGCGGCGTGCTTGCCCCCGGCGCGGGCGGCCCGGTACTCGCGGGCGTTGCGCACGACGGCGACGTCGTCGGGGGCGCGGCCGAGCTCGGCGCGCAGGCGCGCGAGGTTGCGCACGAAGGTGTGGGCGCGGTCCTCGGAGCTACGCGCGGGGTTGGTGGTGATGATCCAGGTGGCGCCGGAGACCTGGGCCTCGCGCAGCCGGGGCAGGTCGACCTGGCGCGCGAAGGCGCCGTTGAGCAGGCCCGGCGTGTGGCGGCGGGTGAGGTCGTAGCCGAGCATCCTCGTCCACAGAAACGAGTCGACGTGGAGGTCGATGACGTCGGCGTCGAGGTAGAGCTGGACGGCTTCGGTGGAGATGCCGAGGGAGCGGGCCCACGAAGCCGGGTCCTTGCGATGGTCGGTGTATTCGAGGGCCATCGGGGTGCTGTCGGCTCAGCTCGCGGCGGGCGCCTCGGGAGCGTCGTCGGGGCCGTCGCTGGCGCCCTCGTCGGGGCCGTCGTCGGGCCCCTCGTCGGATCCCCCTTCGGCGGCGGCGCCCTCGGCGGTGGCGCCGGCTTCGCCGGGCTTCGCGCCCTTGCGGCGGCGGCGGCGGCGCTTGCGCTTCGCGGGATCGCCCGGTGCCGTCTCGCCGGCGGC
>JAQBQI010000874.1 GCA_028287085.1 Myxococcaceae bacterium | reverse complement strand
ATCGGCGTTCGTCACCACCGGGCAGCGCTGCTCGTGCGCGCGCCGGCTGATCGTACCGGACGGAGCCGCCGGCGAGGCGATCGTCGCGGCGGTCGCGCTGGGGGCTTGCGCGCCGGGGACGACCGCGGTCGACCTCGTGTACGCCCCGCGCGTGACGCCGTGGATGCGGGCGGCGCGCGCCGCGGGCCTGCGGGTGCTCGACGACGCCGGCGCCGCGATGCTCGTGGGCCAGGGGGCGGCCGCCTTCGAGCGGTGGTTCGGGCGCGCGGCGCCCGTCGACGCGATGCGCGCGGCGGCCTTTCTCGACCGTTCCGGCGTCGGGGCATAGACTCGCGCCCCCCCGATGCCCGAGGTCGCCACGCAGCCCATCGCCCCGGAGCCCGACGCCGGGGCGGCGGTGTCGGGCGCGTCGGCCGTCACCCGCATCGGGCGGTACCGGGTGATCCGCCAGCTCGGCGAGGGGGCGATGGGCACGGTGATGCTCGCGTTCGACCCCGAGTTGCAGCGCGAGGTCGCCGTGAAGGTGCTGCGCGACGGGGGCAAGCGCGAGTCCTTCGTGGCGCGCTTCCGCAACGAGATGCGGGCGGCGGCGCGCTTCCACCACCCGCACGTCGTCATCGTGCACGACGCGGGCGAGTGCCCCGCGCTCGGGCCCTTCGTGGTCTACGAGTACGTGCCCGGGCGCACCCTGCGGGCGCTCGTCGAGGAGGGTCCCATCACCCCGAAGGAGGCGGTGCGCATCGCGCGCGGCGTCGGGGCGGCCCTCGACGCGCTCCACGCCGTCGGCATCGTCCACCGCGACATCAAGCCCGACAACATCCTGCTCGGCCCCGACGGCGCGGTGAAGCTCACCGACCTCGGCATCGCCCGCGTGCCCGACGCCACCCTCACCCGCGAGGGGCAGTTCCTGGGCACGCCCGCGTACGCGCCGCCCGAGGCCATCACCCGCGGGCTCTACAGCACCCGCGGCGACGTCTACTCGCTCGCCTCGGTGATGTTCGAGGCCCTCACCGGCGCGCGCCCCTTCCCCGGCGACGACGCGGTGCGGGTCTCCTACGCCGTCGTGCACGACGACACCCCGGCGCCCTCGTCCGTGCTCCCGTCGATCTCCCCGCGCGTCGACGAGGTCTTCGCGATGGGCCTCTCGCGGCGGCAGTCCGACCGCCCCGCCTCGGCCGGCGCCTTCGTCGCGCTGCTCGTCACCGCCCTGCGCGACCCCTCCCCCGGCGCCGCCCGCGTGCGCTACCCCACGCCCGGCGCGCCCACCCTCGTGCTCGCCGCCCTCGCGCTGCTCGCCTTCGTCATGGGCGTCTACCGCATCACCCGCCCCGCGGCCCCGGTCGTCCCGGTCGTCGCGCCGGTGGTCGCGCCCGCCGCGCCCCTTCGTGCGCGCGCCGTTCGGGTCGTGCGCCCCGTGCACCGCGCGCCGGCGCCGCGCTGAGCTCAGCCCCGGGCCCGGCGCACGTCGGCGACCTTGCCCCGCTCGAGGGTGATGCGCACGTCGGCGACGCGCTCGGCGAAGCCGGCGTCGTGGGTGACCAGCACCACGATGCGGCCGCGCGAGCGGGCGCGGGCGACGTCGAGCTCGAGGCGCTCGACCGCGCGGGCGTCGAGGCCGGTGGTGGGCTCGTCGAAGAGCACGAGCGTCGGGTCGTGCAGCTCGGCGCGCGCGACGGCGAGGCGCTGCAGCTGGCCGCGCGAGAAGGTGCGCGCGGGGCGGTCGCCGAGGGCGGTGAGGCCGGCGCCGGCGAGCACCACCTCGATGCGCGCGCGCGGCTCGTCGAGGCCGTGCAGCGAGGCCATGAGGGCGAGCGACTCGCGGGGCGTGAGGTCGGGGTAGACCATCGCCTCGTGCGCGACGAGCCCGACCGCGGCGCGGATCGACTCGCGGTCGTCGGGCATGCGGTAGTCGCCCCAGCGCACCTCGCCGGCGGTGGGGCGCGAGAGCGTCGCGAGGATGCCCAGGAGGGTGCTCTTGCCGGCGCCGTTGCCGCCCTCGAGCGAGGCGACCTCGCCCGCGCGGAAGGTGACGCTCACGCCCGCGAGCGCGCGGGTCACGCCGTAGACGCGGGTGACCCGGTCGACGGTGACGGAGTCGAAGCTGGCGCGCGGGGTGACCATCGGCGGGGGGGGCTGATCCTATGCGAGCCGGGGGCGCCGCGGGCGCGCTTGCGGCGCGCGGGGGGCTGACGCATAAGTCGGCGCGCCATGACCACCACCGTGAAGTGCATCAAGTGCGGCGAGGAGAAGCCCGCCCTCGCCGCCCCGCCGTTTCGCGCCGGGACGAAGCTCGGCCCGCTCGGCGAGGAGATCCAGCAGAAGATCTGCTCGCCCTGCTACAAGGACTGGATCGCGATGAGCGTGAAGCTCGTCAACGAGCTGCGCCTCGACACCACCGACCCGCGCGGCCAGGAGCTGTGGCTCAAGCAGATGAAGATCTTCTTGAACCTCGACGAGTCGAGCGACCCGTGGGCGCGCAACCTCGACAAGCGCGTCGTCGTCGAGACCGTCGACGGCCGCACGCTCACCGCCACGCTCATCGGCGCCGACGACCACCGGCTGACCTTCTCCGACTTCGAGGGCGGCGTGCCGACGGGCTTCGCCGCCGGGGCCAACAAGGGCGCCGCCTCCATCGCGCGCGACGCCCTCAAGACGGTCGAACCCGCCGCGTGACGCGCCCCGCCGTCGCCTTCGCCACCCCGCGCAAGCTGCCCCGCGCCGCCGCCCTCGCGGGGCGCGTCGTCGTGCTCGACATCGCCTTCGCCGCCTCGGGCACGGGGTCGAGCTTCGAGAAGGTCACGGGCCCCTTCCTCGCCGCCCTCGGCGACCGCCTCGCCGCCTGGGTCGACCACCACGACCACAACCTCCACGCGACCTACCGCGCCGACCCCCGCTTCACGCTCTGCACCAAGGCCGTGCACGGCGCCTGCCCGGAGATGGTCACCCCCGCGCTCGTCGCCGCCGTCGGACCGGTCGACACGGTGCTCTGCCACAACGACTTCGACGGGCTCTACGCCGCGGCCAAGTGGCTGCTCGGCGGCGTCGAGGCCTACCCCGGCGCCGACGACGACGCGCGCGCCATCGACACCCGCACCGGCGAGCCCTCGGCCCGCGGGGCCCGCGTCGACCGCGCGCTGCGCCTCGACGGGCGCGACGAGAAGTTCCTGGGGCGGGTGGTCGACTGGCTGGTGGGGCGCTGCGAAGACCCGCAGGTGGGCGGCGAGATCGAGGCCGCCGCGGCCCGCTACGACGCCGTCGAGGCGCGCACCCGCGACGTGGCCGGCGACCGCTACACCGTGTCGGGCGCGGTGGCCTGGTGCGACATCACCGACCTCAAGCCCCGCGAGGTCGACAAGACCGAGCTGCTGCTGCTCGGGCAGAAGCGCGCCGCCGTCTCGGTGCTCACCGACGAGCAGAACGTCACCCTCGCGGCGGCCTTCGACTCGGGCCTCGACTTCCTCGCCATGCTCGGCGTCGCGGGCGGAATGCCCACGCGCGTCTCGGTGCCGCGCTCGCGCGAGGCCGAGGTGCGCGCGGTGCTCGCGCGGCGCGGCCTGATGCCCGCCTGAGGGCGTTACTCGCAGTCATACAGGCGCGCGCCGCGCGCGAGAAAACCGCAAGGGCGCAAGGGTCGCAAGGAACGGAAGGGATCAGCCGGGCGGTCATGGACTCCGGATCCATCACCCCCCATCCCCTCCCGGCTCA
>JAQBQI010000872.1 GCA_028287085.1 Myxococcaceae bacterium | reverse complement strand
GGGCGGCGGCGGCGGCGGGGCGGGGCAGGACTGCGCCTCGGGGGGCGGCGGCGGCCACGCGACGCCGGGCGAGCCGGGCTCGGAAGGAACCGCGGGCGGGATGTGCGCGGAGGCCTCGCCCGTTCCGCGGGGAGAGGGCGGCGAGATGTCGGGCGCGGCCTCGCTGGCGGCCGTCGCGCTCTTCGGCGGAGCGGGCGGCGAGGGCGGGTCCGACGAGGGCGGATCCTTTCCGGGCGGGGGCGGGCACGGCGGGGGCCTGGTGTTCGTGCGCGCGTCGACGGTGACCCTGACGGGCGTCGGGGCGGTGCGCGCCAACGGCCTCGACGGCGAGGACGGCCACCAGACCGACTGCGCGGGCGGCGCGGGCACGGGCATGGGCGGCGGCGGCGGCGGCGCGGGCGGCGCGGTGCGCATCACGGCGCTGGTGAGCGCGACGGTGCTGACGGCGACCGATCTCCCCGGGCCCGGCGTGCGCGCGCACGGCGGCGGCGGCGGGTACTGCGGCGGCTCGACGGCGGACTACGCCGCGGGCGTCGGGGGCGACGGGCGCGTGGCCATCGTGGCGCCGTCGGTGGTGGGCGCGGCCTTCCCGGCGCACACGACGAACTGAGCGGGCCGTCGCCCGACGGGGGCTCCGACCACGCCCGCGGTCACCGAGCGATTCCAGTCCGCCGCCAGGGCGCCGCGGTCACCGGCCTCGCCCGGCGGGCCGCACCCGCCCACCTCATCCC
Organism: Myxococcaceae bacterium; assembly: GCA_028287085.1. Lineage (GTDB taxonomy): Bacteria > Myxococcota_A > Polyangia > Polyangiales > SCUS01. The sequence goes on along the minus strand of JAQBQI010000872.1, from coordinate 7,836 downwards.
CAGCGCGACCCACGATGGCACAGTCGACCGTGATTGCGACCGAGGATTCACGTCGGTTCGAGACTTGCTCAGCTCGCCGCCATGAGACCCGTTCGACGGTTGGTGGGAGCGTGGCTGGTGGTGCTGGCGGGCTGTTCGTCGACGGTCGACGGCACGATGACCGACGCGGGTGACGCCGCGGCGGACGTGCGCACCGACGCGGGCGCCGAGGCGGCGGTCGACACCGGACCAGCGTTGGTGTGCGACTGCCCGAGCGGGCGCTGCGCGGTGGGTCAGAGCTGGCGCGCGCCCGACGGCTGCAACACCTGCGTGTGCATGGCCGGCGGTCAGGTGGGCTGCACGCTCATCGGCTGCGTGGTTCCGGATGCGGGGCCGGTCGAGCGGCAGTGCGGCTCGAACGCCGACTGCTCCGCCGACGAGGTCTGCGAGTACGCGATGGGCTGCGCGACCACGCGCGGACGCTGCGTCTCCAACGGCTGCCAGAGCCTGCCGGTGGCGCCGCAGTACTGCGGCTGCAACGGGGCGACGATCCAGCGCGGGAGCGCGTGCCTGCCCGACCAGCCGTGGCGCGCGATGGGCGCGTGTCCCGACGCGGGCTGAGGCCGCTTCGGATCTCGTCGACGCGCGCGGAGCGCGGCGCGCCGCGGCAGTGGACTGGCGGACTGCCACGCCCCGCGCGGGGCCCATGGAGCTTGCCGCGCGGGCAGGAAGGCCTGCCGGAGCAGTCGGGAGGCCTTGCGGCGCGTACGGGAGGCCGCCGTCGACCACCTGTCGGGCCTCCGGGGCGCTTGTCGGACCCATTCGGGGCGTCCGACAAGCGCCAGACCCGTCCGACAAGGCCTCCGGGGAGTGGCGGCAGCCCTACCGGCCGCAGCGGAAGGCGCACGCGTCGGTCACCCCGTCGCCCTGCACGCCGAGTGACGCTACCGCTGCATGACGAGCATGTTGACCAGCGAGAAGACGAACTCGCCCACCACGCTCAAGACCACGCCGAGGGCGAGCGCGCCCGTCGTGCCGCGCACGGCCGCGGGCGCGCCCGCGGCGTAGATCACCACGGTGTTGCCCCAACGGTCGCCGTACCGCTGCTGCTTCTCCGACGCCTTCATGGCGCCGTGGCCCACGAGGCCGAAGAACAGCCCGTCGACGAGGATCGCGGCGTTGCGGATGACGACCCCGACGGCGCTCGCGCGCCCGAGCGCGGGTGTGGTCACCCGCAGCCCGCACAGCAGCTTGCCGAGCGTCGCCCCGCTGATTCCTTCGGCGATGGCGTGGTAGGCCACGCTGGCCATGAACCCGATCAAGAACGTGTTCAGCGCGTAGGGGCTGCCCTGCGGCGCGAGCGCGGCGTCCACCGAGGTGCCACGGGCGACCGCGGCGGCCGCGACGATCACCGCGTAGGCGATCCCCGCGCCGAAGCTCACGACCAGCCGGGCGATCACGTCGATCAGCCGCGCGCCGAAGCGCACGCCGAAGCCCGCCGGGCGGATGGTGGACCAGGGGTCGAAGGTGGGCTCGCGGTAGGGATCGACGGCCGCGCCGTGGACGGGGAAGGGCGACGTCGGAGGAGGATCGAAGGTCATGGTCCGTGGGCTCCTGGAATCGTAAGGGGGCGGGCGCATTCTCACACGGGAGCGCCGCGCCCGCGCTCACCCCTCGGCGCTGGCGAGCGTCGCGGCCACGACGACCAAGGCGAGGTGACGGTCACTCCGACGGACACCCCAACAACCACAGGTCCGCGAGCGCAGGGTCGACGGTGCGGCCGGGGACGCCCGACACGACAGGCTCGTCATTGATGGCGGGCGCCGCGGCCTGGACGTGGAAACTGCGGCGCGGCGGGCTGCCCAGGACACGGCGCCCACTCTCGAGCCGGAGGGTCGTCGCAGACGAGCCGCCGCCGCCCGAGGAGATCGACAGCACCCGACCGACCGAGGTCGACAGGGACATTCGCCCGGTGAAGGTCGTCCCGCAGGTACGGAGCGAAAACTGGAGCGTGCCCGCCGCGACCGAGCAGCTGGTCGCGGTCGGCGGCGAGTCGCAGTCCTCCATTGCGCCGTTCGAGAGCGTCTCTCGAACGATCACCCGATAGCTCGTCTCCCCCCGGGCCGCCTCCAGGTCGTACACCACCAGGCCGCCGTCGATCGGCCCCATGTCCGCCGGGACGTCCGCGACGACGACCGCGTCGGGTCGGTCGGCGGGCACCTCCGCCGCCCCGCCGTCCGTTAGCCCACCGTCCGTTGCTGCCTCGACGCCGGCCGCGTCCGTCGCGTCGCCGACCGCGACGACGTCGATCCCACCGTCCCGCACGCCGCCCGCGTCCGTCGCCCTCGCGTCGATGGCCCCCGTGTCCGTCGGGCCGGGTCGATCGTCGACCACGTCGACGACCAGCGCGTCGCGCCCCAGGTCCGCCGCGGGGACGTCCCCCGCGTCGAGCGGCGGCGGGTTGCCGTCGGTCGGGTCGGAGGCGCAGGCCGAAAGTGCGAGGGACAGACCGAGCGCGCGCAGCCGCATTTCCCGACGCTACCACCGCTGCCCACGGCTCAGGTCCGCGCCCGCCCGTCGGCGACCTTGCTGCGCGCAATGCGGGCGGGGCATCCTCGTGGACATGCGCTTCGCGCCCCTTCCGCTCTGCTTCGCCGTCGGGGCCTGCGTCGCCGACCCGGTGCTCCTCCCCGACGCCGGGCCGTGCGGCGGCGCGTGCGGGGCGGGCACGGTCTGCGAGGCCGGCCGATGCGTGACGGTCGACGGGGGCGCGCCCGACGTCCCCGCAGCGGACGCCCCGGCGGCGGACGTCGGAGCGGACGCGGGCGCCCTCGACGCTGCCCCGACGGACGCCGGCCGGGTCGACGCGGGGCACCCGGACGCGGGCGTCGACCTGGGGCCACCCGACGTCCTCCCCGCGGGGTGCACGTCTGCCACCGCCGGAAACTGCTGTGGCGTCGCATGCCCGGCGGGAGCTCACGCGACGGCGGTGTGCGCCGGGGGCGCGTGCGGCGTCGCCTGCGAGTTCGACTACGCCGACTGCGACGGCAACGCCGCCAACGGCTGCGAGGTGGCGCGCACGACCGACGACGCCAACTGCGGGAGCTGCGGGTCCGCGTGCGCGATGGGCACGCACTGCGCTAACGCGACGTGCCGTTGCGCGGCGCGGGAGGTGACCTGCGGCGGTCGCTGTACGAACACGCAGACCGACGCGGCGAACTGCGGCGGGTGCAACGCGCCGTGCGCCGCCGGGCGGGAGTGCCGGGGCGGCGCGTGCGTCGCGCCGATCGACCCCAACGCGTGCTTCGGGACGTGCGCGACGGAGAACGACTGCGTCGCGTCGTGCGGGGCGGCGGGCGGGGGCGGGAGGTTCTGCTGTGACCGGGGGCGGTGCGTCGACCTCCTCCTCCCGAGCTTGACGTGCGAGCGGTTCATGCCCGGACCGGCGACGGCGCGTTGCTCGACGTCGTGGGCCGCGGCGTGCCGCTCGGCTGCGGACTGCGCGGTCTGCCGCACGCCCACCGATCCGAACTGGCGGTGCCAGGGCCGCGGGAGCGGTCGGGTCGGCTACTGCGTACTGGAGTGAGACGAAGGACGAGGGGCCCTGAGCGACCGCGGCAGCGACAGCCGCTTGCGCAACCGGGTTCCATCGGTGACGTTCTCGGACGGGGGACGTCTGCGAGACCAGATCCAGGATGCTCGACGCACAACGACATCGGAAGTGTCCCCGTCCGACCGACGAGAGCCTCGCTGCGATCGCTCCGATCGAGGACTCGACCACATCTGAGTTCTTCGGACGACTGCGGTATCTCGCGCCGTCACACGTGCAGGCCGCCATCGGAGACCTGAGCGGCGTCGCTCGAGGCGGCGACAGCGTGGAAATCACCCACTGGCCTACGCGCAAGGCGCAACTCGTTTCGATGGGCGAGAGTGCGCCGGCCGACGTGGGCGTGGAGCCGGACGTCGAGGTTCGATGGCCGGGGGCGCTCATCTGTGTCGAGGTGAAGCTCTTCTCGGACCTCTCGGGCGCCGATCAACTCGGGAAGCAGCTCGCCACGGCGCTCGACGTCGCGGAGCGCGAGGGCCGCGATGAGGTCGGCCTGCTGTTCATCACCCCCGACGGCGCCGAACCGGCTCTCCCGCGGTTCTCGGCTAGCACTGGACGACTCGCGGTCGACGGCCTCGCGCGCGGAATCCGCGACGCGCTGCGGTCGTACGTTGATGCGCAGCGCGACCTCGGCGGTGGCGACCGCACGACGAGGACGTGGAGCGCCGCGTGGTGCTCGTGGCATCGTCTCCTGGGAGCGCTCCGCGAGCATCACGATGCCGAGGACCGCCGCGCCGTGGCGGTATTGCACGACCTCGACGCGGTCCTTCGGTTGCGCGGGATCAGGCACATTCCGTTCGACGGATTCTCGGGACTGGAGACTTGGCGCAGTGGGCACGCGATCCGTGAGCGTCTCCTCGCAGCTCGGGGGTGGCTCCAGTCGGAACTTCCATCAGTCGAGGCGTTTCGACCAGGCGCGGCAGCGCTAGGGCTCGCTGCGTGGGGGACGCGACTCACCTGCAGAGATTCAGGAGAACGATAATGAGCAATCTCGAGGAAACGTTGCAGGGCGTAATCGACGCCCGCAGGGTCATGGGCCAGTTCTATGAGCGCCTCGTCGCGATCGTCCAATTGGCCGACGTCGCCTTCGCGCGCTCTGCACTCGGGTACTCCCGTTTCCCGCTGGTGCAGTACGAGGGCCGGATGTTCGGACGCGAAGGTCTCGTGATGTCGAGACCCGAATCGTGGACGCCTGCCTGGCCCACGGCGTTCTGGGCGCCGCGTGAGCTGGCCACGACGACCGCGGTGCTCGCCCCCGGCTCAACGCCAACATGGTTCGCCTTCGCCTGCTTCGCTCTCGCGGACGAGGAACGCGATCTGGCCGCGCCCGAAGTCTGGACCGGACTTCTCGCGGTGGAGCCGGTGCAATCGACGACTGAGCAGCTCGTGAGCTTTCTCAAGGGCGTATACGAACACGACCTTGCGCCTCCCGCTGCCGTCGGCCGCGACGGCCAGTGGTATCAGGAGCCGGCTCCTCGAGCCCTGCACACGAAGCGTCCCACTCAGGGCTCCTTCCATTGGCGTTGCTTCCCGCTCTCGCGCCTCACCGACAGCGCCGCGGTCTCCCGAGAGATCGTGCAGCCGCTCATCGAACGCGCGGCACTCCTGCGTTGACGCCCTGGCGTGGTGGACGCCACTTCCGCTCGTATCACCTCACCTGCTGGTGGTCCGACCCGACGCGACGGCATCCATGCCGATCGAACGGCATGGATGCCGTTCCTGCGCCGTCGCTCACCCCTCCGCGTCCTCGATGTGCCGCGCGATCAGCGGCTCGACCGCCGCCGCGTGCGTGAGCGGACCCATGTGCCCCGCCCCCGCGACGACCTCCCGCCGCGCGTTCGGCAGCGCGCCCGCGAGCACCTCGGTCACCCGCCGCGCGGCCAGCGGCGAGCGCTCGCCCGAGAGCAGCAGCGTCGGCGCCGTCACCGCCCCGTAGGCCGCGGCGCCGGTGCGGTCGTTCATCAGCGACGTCACCTCGCGAAACACCTTCCGCCCCACCCGCAGGAACTGCTCCCGCGACGTGGCGGGCAGCGCGCGCCAGGCGCCCGGGCCGTTCCAGTAGTCGACGAAGGTCTGCATCCACTCCTCGCTGCCGCCGCGGGCCTCGTCGGTGAACACCGGGTCGGACCCGGCGCGCGCGAGGTCGGCGAGCCCCGACCCATCAGCGGGCTCGTACAGCACGCCGAAGGCGACCGGGTCGTACACGGCGAGCGAGCGCACGCGGTCGGGGCGCGCGCGGGCGAGGGTCAGCGCGACGAGGCCGCCGTACGAGTGGCCGACGACGTGGGCCGGGCCCTCGAAGCGATCGAAGAGGCGCCCCACCGCGGCCACGTCGAGCGCGAAGTCGAACGCCACCTCGTCGGGCCAGGGGGGGTTCTTCCCCGAGCCGAGGAAGTCGGGCGCGAGCACGCGGTGCGAGGCCGCGAGGCCCTCGGCGAGCGAGCGCCACTGGCGCGACGACATGCCGCCGCTGTGCAGCAGCACGACGGGGGTGCCCGCGCCGCGCTCGTCGACGTGAAGGGGAATGCCGGCGGGATCAATCATCGTGGCCTCGCGCGTTCATCGCACGAACCCGTGACGCCAGAAATCCCCTGCGCTAGCTTGCGCCTCCCCCGCGAGAATCCACCGATGGGCCTTGATCCTTCCCGCCCCCGACGCTCCCTCCGAACCCTGTGCTTCGCCCACGCGCTCGCGGTCACCGTGGCGTGGTCCGCCGAGGCGCGCGCGCAGGTCTCGTTGCAGCTCTCGGTCGAGCCGGCGCAGCCCGGCGCGGGCCAGATCTTCCACGTCGTCTACGGCGTCTCGATGCAGGGCGGCGCCGCCGGCGACCTCGAGCCGCTGGTGTTTCCCAACGGCATCGAGGTGCTCGCGCGCCCCGCCCCCCCGTCGCTGCCCGCGGGCATGGGGGCCGGCGGCGGGATGTTCATGTTCCGCTCGTCGGTGACCTACGTGGTGCGGGCGCTGCGGCCGGGGCGCTACGTGGTGCGCAACGCCGTGGCGCGCGCGCCCGACGGCCGCCCCCTCGCGCAGCACCCGCCGCTGGTCATCAACGTCGGCCGCGCCGTCGTCGACCCGCAGCCCGCGCCCGACCCCGGCTTCAACAACCCCTTCCCCGGCCTCTTCGATCCGCCGCCGCCGCCCGCGCAGGCGGTGATGCCCACCGGCCCCGACGTCCCGCCCGACGGAACCCTCACCGGCGCCGAGGCCCAGCCCGCGGGCTTCCTGCGCGCCGTGCTCGACGTCGACCGCCCCTACGTCGGGCAGCAGATGATCTACCGGGCCTTCGTCTACGTCCCGGCCAGCGAGGCGGGCTGCGAGCCCCTGCGCGAGGCCACCCTCGACGGCTTCTGGTCCGAGGTGCTGATGGAGCAGCGGCAGGTGTGCGCGCAGCGGTGGATCCCGCAGCGCGTGGGCTCGTGGACCATGACCGCGGGGATGGTGCGCCGCATCGCGCTCTTCCCGACGCACGCGGGCCGCCTGGAGATCGGTCCGCTGCGCATGGGGGTGGAGTACATCGAGGGCGACGGCTTCTTCGGCCGCCGCCGCCGCGCCGAGATGGCGACGCCCGCGCTGGTCGTCGAGGCGCGCGAGCCCCCGCTGGAGGGACGCCCCGCGGGCTACGTGCCGGGCACGATCGGCCCGCTGTCGATCACGGCGACGATCGACCGGCCGGAGCTGCCGGTGGGCGAGACCGCGACGCTGACGGTGCGCGCGTCGGGCAACGGCTACCTGGGGAGCGTGACGCTGCCGGCGCCGCGCGGCGCCGAGGGGCTGCGGCTGCTGGCGGGCAGCTCGCGCTCGGTGGTCGACCGCAACGCCGAGCCGCTGCGGGGCGAGGTGACCAACGAGTACCGCGTGGTGGCCGACCGCCCCGGGCGCTTCGAGCTGCCGCCGCTCAACGTGCCGTGGTTCGACCCCGCCTCGGGCCGCTACCAGGTGGCGCAGGTGGTGCTGCCGGTGATCACCGCGGCGGGCGCCGCGCGCGCCCCCGAGGAGGCCGACGACCAGGCCGACCCGTCGATCGCGCTCGAGGGATTACAACGCGAGGTATCCATGGAGCCCGCGACGAGCTTCTTCACGTCGCCGCTGCGGGTGTGGGGCACGCTCGCGGTGGTGCCGGGCTCGGTGCTGCTGGCGGGCCTGGGCCTGGGGCTGCGGCGGTGGTCGCGCTCGCGCCGCGTGGTGCGGGCGGAGACGGCGAAGAACGACCCGCGCTCGTTGCTGGCGCAGGCCGACGCGGCGCTGGCGGC
>JAQBQI010000867.1 GCA_028287085.1 Myxococcaceae bacterium | reverse complement strand
CGGTACTCCCGCGCGAGCAGCGCGCGCAGCGACGGGGGGAAGCCCGTGGCGAAGACCCGCACGATCCCGTCGGTGGGGAAGCCGACGGCGCCGTCGTCGGGCACGGTCACGCGCCGGGGGGCGGACGCGCTGCACGAGCAGGCGGCCGCCGCGGAGGCGCGGAGCGCGAGGGCGACGAGGAGCACGGCGAGGCGGTTCGAGCGGCGCATGGCGGAGGGACGATACGTCGGTCGCGCAGCGGCGGTGCGGTCAGCGCAGCGGGATGAGGTCGTCCACGCGCACGTCGGCCTCGCGCGCGTCGGTGCGGAGGTGGCGCATCTCGCCGACGGCCCCGCGCAGGAGCACGTCGACGCGCTCGCGGGGCATGCCCGCGACGTCGCGGCCGTCGACGGACAGGAGCCGCTCGCCCGCGGCGAAGCCCCGCTGCGCGGCGTCGCTGCCCGCGGCGACCTCGACGACGACCACCGCGCCGCCGTCGCCCGGAGAGACGAAGAGTCCGACGCGGTTCCAGGCGTCGCGCACGTGCGACTGGTCGCGGTAGCGGCGCAGGTGCACGCGCCCCGCGGGGTAGTCGATGGTGGTGAGCCAGGGCCGGAGGAAGTCCGCGCCGAGGAGGCCGTCGACGCGCGCGCCGACCTCCAGCGAGAGCGACGCGAGGTTGGCCGCGCTGTAGCCGACCACGACGGCGCCCTCGCGCACGACGCCCAGGGCCGCGATGCGCCGCGCGCGGAAGAGGGTCTGGCGCATGGGTCCGCCCTGGGCGCCGACGTCGAGGGTGTAGCGGCCGCGGCCGTCGGCGAGGAAGGGCGCGAGCGCGTCGTCGCGCAGCGCGGTGCTCGACGCGCCGGTGTCGAGGATGAGGTGGAAGGTGCGCGACTCGATCTCGACGTCGACGAGGAGTCGCGTCGGCGGCACCGCGATGCTCTGCGCCGCGGTGAGCTGGAGGAAGCCGCCGCCGCGCAGCTGGAAGGCGGTGGGCGCGACGTCGTCGGTGGTGTCGGCGTCGGCGGGCTCGGCCCCGAGGGTGAAGCGGTCGCGCTGCCAGTCCCAGGTGCTCGCGAACTGGCAGACGAGGTTGGCGCCGAGCACGCCGCCGAGGTTGGCGCCGAGCCCGAAGGGGTCGGCCCACACGACCGGAACCCCCTCCAGGGTGAGCGCGCCGACGGTGAGGTCGACGGTGCTGGTGGCGCTGCCGCGCGTGGGCGAGCCGTAGGCGCCGGGGGTCACGAAGGTCACCGGCGATCCGGTGTCGACGAGCATCGGGGGGCCGGCGACGCCGTCGAGGCGCACGGGAATCGTGAAGAGGCCGAGCAGGGGTTCGGCGTCGATGGGGAGCCCGGTGGGGCCGGTGACGCTGCGCGCGTGGTGGTTGGCGACGGAGGGCGCGACGGAGCCGTCGAGCACGGCGGGTCGCTCGTCGGAGCCGCAGGCGCCGAGCGCGACGAAGGAGACGAGCAGCCAGCGGTTGCCGCGCATCGGGGGGGTCAGCGGGTCGCGAAGGCGCCACAGGGCGCGTCGGTGTAGTCGACGTCGTTCCAGGGGGCGTTGAAGGTGCGACCGCTGCGCCAGTGGACGACGCGGGTGATGACCACGCAGGCGCCGTCGGAGGCGCGGCGGCGGAGGTCGAGCTGCACGTCGGTGATGGGGTCGGGCGTGGGCTCGTAGCCGGGGAGGCAGACGGGCGGAATGGTCTCGGTGGTGCCGGCGGAGGAGACGGTGAGGGCGAAGTCGGAGTTCTGCACCGCGGGCCGCAGCTCGAGGGCGGCGTTGCCCAGCGCGGAGAGGACGACGTCATGGCCGGCCATGGTGACGCGGGCGTTGGCAAAAGCGGCGGAGTTGATCGCGACGCGGGTGACGCCGGGGTCGGGTGTGGAATCGGCGGCGTCGCCGCAGCCGAGGAGGAGCGCGCCGAGGGCGGGCGCGAGCATCAGCGAGGACTTCATGGAGGCGATGTCGCGCGCGTCCGGCGCGGTGGTCAAGTGCGGGTCGGAGGACGCTGATTGGATATCAGGGTCAATGGGATCGAATCGAGGAGGAATTGCCAGACCGGCTTGAATCCCCGGGGCTATCGCGATCGACGCGGGCCTCCGCCGGATCCGATGGGCGTACGCCCCGTGAGTGCATTCATCGCCGGAAGGGCGACCGCAGGTCGCCCGTACATCGACAGCTCGCGCAGACACCGGCTCGCCCGATGACCTGCGGTGCCCACGGCCCGCCCATGTACGGGCGACCTGCGGTCGCCCTTCCGGCGACGAACGCGCCCATCGGGCTCGACGCGCGTGGGCTCCGGTGCCCCGCTCAGCGCGCCGCCCCGCCCGGCGCATCGGAGGCCAATGCCACGCAGTCGACCTGCGCCCTCCCCCCGCTCGGCACGCTGTCCCCGTCGATGAAGGCGATGCGCTGCTGGCACGACGGGTTCTGCGGATCAGGCCGCGTGTCGTAATAGAACCCGTGCGCCCCCGCCGGCGGCGCCGCCCCCAGCACCACCGGCACCTGGTCCACCAGGCACACGTCCCTCCCGTCGGCGGTGCGCTCGCTCAAGCGCCGCCCGTGCGCGGCCTCGCAGCGCAGCCCCGCGGGCAGCGTCTCGAGCACCACGCACGACACCCGCACGGTCTCCCCCGCCACCGGCGCGCTCGGAACCGTCGGCAGCGTGCGCGGCAGGCAGCGCCCGCCGAGCGCGTTGCCGATGCGGTCGACGATCTGGTGCAGCGCCGGGGCGTAGTCGAGCGCGCAGATCGACGACACCGCCCCGGTGCCGTGCAGCTCGTCGAAGCGACGCGCCACCTCCGCGATGCGCCGCGAGGGCCACGCCCGCGCCGCGCCCGGGTTGCCGCAGCTCGCGGTGCTGGCGTCGTAGGTCGTGCCCTGCTGGCGGCACGCGGGCACGATCGCGCTCGTCGGGCAGGTCGGCTCGCGCCGGTTGGGGCGCATCGTGAACGGACCCTCCGCCGCGGTTCCCTCGACGGCGTCGGCGCCCTGCGGGGTGCTGCCGAGCAGGCGGCTCCAGTCGACGTGGTCGTCGCGCATGGGCACCTGCAAGGGCACGCCGACGATGCCCGCGAACACCACGCGATCGGGGTGCCCTGGCTTCAACGAGGTGAATCCCCGATTGGCATTCTGCGGGTCGATGTACCGATCGATCGGCCAGGTCGGATCCTGCGCCGAACCCGGCGTGTATGCGTAGAAGCGGAGGTTGAGGTCGGCGTCGTCGCCCCACGCGTGCGACTCGAGGTCATAGACCGACAGCGCGTCGGCGCAGGGCTGCCCCCGCTCGGCGTAGCGGCAGTCGCGCACCGAGCCGTCCTCCTCGTCGCTGATGACGACGATGCCGAGCACGGCGTCGGCGCGCACGAAGCCCGCGTTGACGTCGGTGTTGCCGGCCTGCTCGCGGGGGTTGTGCACGACGAGGGCGCGGTAGGCCGACTCGAGCTGCTGCTCCAGCCCGCAGCCGCCCGTCGAGAGGAAGGCGTTGCAGACGAAGTCCTCGCGAAACTCCGCCGCGTTGGTGGCGTCGGCGGTGAAGGTCAGGAAGCTCGGGTACTGGTTGGGGTCGGTGGTGCACCGCGCCGGGCGGGCGCCCGCGGGCAGCGAGGTCCACGGGCGGTGGGCGGCCATCGCGCGGCCCGCGCGCACGGGGTTGAGCATACCGTCGTCGCCCACGTCGGGGCTGACGTTGCAGCTCCCGACGTTCGACCCCGGCGTGCCAAGGTCGGAGGAGACCACCGCGACGTGGAGGCTCTTCACGGGCGCGTGCGAGGGGCGCCCCGTGGCCGCGTCGACGGGCGGCGCCACGAGCTGGTCGATGAGCACGCGAAACTGGTCGCCGAGGCGCTGCTGATACGCGAGCATCGAGTTGGAATTGTCGATCACGAACAGCAGGTCGACGCTGTCGACGCCGTTGTTGAAGATCTCGGTCGTGAAGCCGGCGTTGAGCCGCTCGACGGGCGCGGCGCTCGGGCGCTCGAGACAGGCCGCCAGCAGGGCAGCCACAGCGATCGGCCAACGGGGAAGCGCTCTGTTCGTCATCGGGACCTCCTGGCCGAGACACAGAGCAACGGCGGGGCCAGTGCGGGATTCCCGCCCGATGTCGTCTATCGATGTCCGATGAGCGCAACCGCGGTTGGCGGCGCCGCTGGTGACTACAACCCCGGCGCGGGGCCGCACTGCACCCGGTCGCGGCGCATGTACCGGCGCACCCGCTTGAAGGGCTCGGGGTCGACCTGCCAGTCGCCCGAGAAGGAGTCGTCGAGGTCGCGCACCACGTAGAGCACGTGCGAGACGGCGCCGGCCATCGCGCTGGTGATGAACGCGTGGATCCAAACGCTTTGCACCGCGAAGAGCCACATCGAGCCGACCACGATGACGGCGCCCCCGTAGAGCAGCAGGTGCAGCGCGAAGGGGATGCGCGCGAGGGCGCTGGTCACGCGGTCGGCGCGCGCGTCGGAGAGGTCGTTGAAGCGCTTGAGGCACTCGTCGAAGAGGGCGATCTCGCGCGCCGTGGTCGGCTCGAAGACGTGCAGCGCGTCCCAGGTGTCGTCGAGGATCTGGCCCACGTCGACGCCCTGCGACTCCCGCCGGCGGGCCATGGCGTCCCACTCGTGCTCGATGACGGCGTCGACGTAGCGGCGCAGCCCGTCGCGCACGGCGCAGCGCTCGGTGCCGTGCAGCGCCTCGACGGTGCGGTAGAGGTCGAGCACCTCGTTGGCCTCGCGGTCGACGAGGGTGCGCGCCTCGTTGAACTGGCTCCACACGACGTAGACCACGAAGGCGAGCAGCACCGCGTAGATCGAGCCGAGCGTCTGCAGGTAGTTGCCGACGACGTCGTTGCTCTCGCGCAGCGCCGCCTGCGAGATCGAGTGGCGCACCGCCGCGAGGCCCGCGAGCGAGAGGCCCGAGGCGAGCAGCACCGCCGCCAGCATCGAGCGCAGCGCGAAGATCCGGCGCCCCAGCCGCTCCATCAGCGGAAGAAGTCCGCCTGGTCGACGAAGCGCACGCCCGCGCGGGCGGCGAAGGTGCGGTCGCTGGTCATGTCGCCGACCATGGTGACCTGCGCGCGGTCGAGCCGATACTTTTCAATGAAGGCCACGCCGAGCCCCGGCATCGGCTTGCGGCACCAGCAGCTGATCGGAGCCGGGTCGTGCGGGCAGAAGGCCACCTCGACGTCGACGCCGAGGAGCTCGTTGGTGCGCGCGAAGCAGGCGCGGGCGCCGGCCTCGGTGAGCGTTCCCTTGGAGACGGCGCTCTGGTTGGAGACGCCCAGCAGGCGGTACCCCTCGGCGGCGTAGCGGCGGAGCGTCTCGGCGCGCCCGGGGAGCACCTCGACGTCTTCGGGGGTGAGCGGGTACTTGTCTCCGCTCTTCGTGCGGCGCAGCGTGCCGTCGTAGTCGAGCAGCAGGGCCTTGTGGCCGTAGCCCTCGGGTTGGGCCCCCCGCACGAAGGCGACCTTCTCGATCGACGCGAAGCCCTCCGCGGCGGTGGGCGCCTCGAAGGCCTTGCGGTGCTTGAAGAGCACGGCGGGGCCGTAGGTGTTGGGGTCGGCCTTGCCCGCCTGCTTGATCTCGTCGGGGCTGAGCAGCCGGCCGTGCTTGCGCACGAGGCGCTCGACGGCGTTGTACTGGGCGTGCTCGATGGAGCTGTCGAGCCACACGCAGCGCGCGGGCACCCCGCGGCGGCGGGCGAGGTCGAGCAGGGCGGCGCGCGACTGGCGCGTGGCGTAGGTGTTGTCGAGCACCGCGGGCTGCCCCTCGTCGAGGGCCCGCTCGACCAGCGGCACGAGCTCGTCGAGCGAGCGGTCGCCGAGGGCGTCGCGGTTGATGCGCCGGTGGTTGGCGAAATGCTGGGCGGTCCACGTCGACTTGCCCGACGCGGGGTAGCCCATCACCAGAACGATCTCCATGGAACGTGACCCTTCCGCGCTCAGGTGGTGAGTTCGAGGATGACCTCGGGGGCGCCGGGCGGGCCGTGCGGGCCCTCGAAGCGCACGAGCCGGTGCGGCGCGGCCTTCTCATACCAGAGCTTGTATTTGGGCAGCATCGGCTTGGCGAGCTCGGAGATGACCCGCCCGAGCTTCACCCAGTCGTTGAGGTCGGGGTACATCGAGCGTTCGTGCACCTCGAAGCGCCCCGCAGGCACCGTGAGCGTCACGGGCTTGTGCTCTTCGTAATAGACCTTGGCGACCATGCGGTCGGCGATCCAGGCGTGCACCGAGCGGCGCTGGCCGTCGAAGGGCGCGCCGCGCAGCAGGAACGGCAGGCAGACCTCGGGGTAGGTGTCGCCCGGAAACTTCAGCGGACCGCGGGTGAAGTCGACCGCCTCGGCGCGGCACTCGACGCCCTGGTCGTCGACCATGGAGCGCTTGAAGCGCAGCGCGCGCAGGGTGGGGCGGGCCTCGCATTCGAGCTCCTCGCGCACGACGGCGCCGAGGAGGTGCTGCTCGAGTCCGACGGAGACCCGGCCGCCGCCGGCTTCGCGGGTGATGCGGGTGGTGACGATGGCGAGGTGGGTGCGCGCCGGGTCGAGCAGGTTGTGGGCGTCGAGGACGGTGTGAAACGAGCGGTGGGGCCGCGCGGTGATGACGTAGCGGGAGACCTGCTCGGCGTCGCCGGGCGGGAGGCCGAGGGCGTTGCCCGGGTCGGTCTTCATGGTGGCGTTGAGGCTCTCAGCGGCTGGTGCTGGTCATGTTGACGCAGAGGGGGTGGGTGCCGGCCTTGTCGGTGTAGCTGCCGCAGACGTCGCCCGTGGCGCAGTCGCAGTCGGAGCGGCACGGCCGGCCGCAGAAGCGCTGCAGGACGATTCCGGACATCGAGAGGCACGAGTAGCCGGCGGGGCACGCGGAGTCGCCGCCGGTGCGGCAGTCCTGGCGGGTGTTGATCTGCCCGATGTCGGGGCGGGTGCACGCGTCGGAGACCGCCGGGACATCAGTGCCCGCGTCGGTCGCGGGGACGTCGGTGCCCGCGTCCGTGACGGGGACGTCCGTCGTGGGGACGTCCGTCGCGGGGACGTCGGTCGTGGGGACGTCCGTCGCGGGGACGTCGGCGCGCGGGGCGTCGGGCGCGTCGAGCCGCGGCACGTCCTGTCCGGCCGGCACGTCGTTGGCGGGAGCATCGAGGGGGGTGGTGCCGCTGTCGCCCTCGACGGCGGCGTCGGGGGTGACGCCGCTGTCGTCGCTACAGGCGGCGGTGGCGAGGAGGAGGGCGAGGAGTGGAGAGAGGGATCGTAGGTTCATGCTCGTCCGTGTCGGGCGGAGAGCTATGCCGCGGGGGCGCCGCAAACTCAAGCTTGCGGCGCCCCCCGCCGGCTGCGGGCGTCAGCGGTTGTTGCGCACGCGGAGCACGGCGAGCTCGTTGAGGTAGCACTCCAGGTTGGTGTACCCGGCGACGCCGGTCATGGAGACCGAGACGTTGGTGCCGTTGTGGTCCTGGGCGTTGGGGTTGAGACCGTGGGCGGTCTCCCAGGCGTCGGGCATGCCGTCGCTGTCGGCGTCGGCCGGGGCGGCCGGGGCGGCGCCCGCGAAGTTCACGAGCAGCGCGTCGTTGGCGGGGTTGGTGTTGATCGCCCGCGAGTCGAAGGTGCCGGCGCTCACGTTGGCCATGAGGCGGCGGTCCATGGGGTCGCGGGGGAAGGCGCCCGCGTTGGCGACCGCGTAGGCGCGCACGCCGCTCGCGGGCATGACGGCCACGGCGGGGAAGTCGTGACGCGCGGCGCGCGCCCAGCTCGGGCGGGTGCCCGCCCCGCCGCTGTAGTCGTTGCAGCAGTAGTTGAGGTCCCAGTCCTGGCGGTTGGTCCAGAGGTTGGAGCGGTTGTCGTTGAAGAACGCCGTCGTGCCGGTGGAGGGCTGCATCCAGATCGAGCCGAAGCGGTTGGCCGTGCTGGAGAACGACGAGTTGCCGACCCAGTTCATCTGGAAGGCGACGGGCGATCCGTCGTTGGCGCCGGAGATGTTGGTCGGGTTGACGTCGATGAAGTAGCGCTGGTCCCAGAGCAGGTTGTTGGTGAGCTCGACGTGCATCGTGGTGTTCGCCGCCGCGGCGCCGCTCTCGCGCGAGAACTCGGGCATGCGGCCGAGCACGCGGTTCCAGACGTTGCGGACGATGGTGAGGTTGTCGAGCGCGTAGCCCGCCGCGGGGTTGGTGTAGTTGATCAGCATCCCGCCGTACTGGGCGTGGTCGCCGATGGTCTCCGCCAGGATGCTGTCCTGGATGGTGACGTTGTTCGTGTACGAGATCTCGACCTCCTCGTCCTCGGCGTTGCCCATGGAGAGGTGGTCGATGACGCCGTTGCGGGCGTAGCGCAGGCGCAGCGCGTCGGGGAAGTCGCCGTTGGCGGGCCGGGTGCGCAGGTGGCGCACGACGAAGTTGCTCAGGCCGCGCGCGTTGGCGCCGCACTGCTGGTCGCAGTAGTTGACCTCGGTCGTGTGGAAGCCGCGCACGGTGATGCCCGCGGGCGAGGTCTGGCCGGCGATGGTGACGTCGCCCGACTGCAGCCAGGCCGAGCTGTTGATGAGCCCGCTCACCTTGAAGAGGATGTAACGGGGGCCGGTCTGCTGGAGCGCGTCCTGGAAGGAGCCCGCGCCGGAGGTGTTGAGGTTGGTCACGTAGATCACGCGGCCGCCGCGCCCGCCGGTGGCGCTGGCGCCGAAGCCCTCGGCGCCGGGGAAGGCGCGCAGCCCGCTCGACGGCGTGGTGGTGCTGGTCGCGCCGCCCGCGCTGGTGCCCGCGTCGACCGGGGCGACCGGGGTCGGGGTCGGGGTCGCCACGGCGCCGCTGTCGCGCACGCCCGTGTCGGCGGGGCCGGCGTCACGCACGCCCGTGTCGGCAGCGCCGCTGTCACGCACGCCCGAGTCGGCAGCGCCGCTGTCGCGCACGCCCGAGTCGCGAACGGTGCTGATGCTGGTGCTGGTGCTGGTGCTGGTGCTGGTGCCGGCCGAGACGAGCGGGGTGCAGGCGACGTAGCCCGAGAGGGCGTAGCAGTCGTTGTCGGCGTCGCAGAAGCACTTCGCCTCGCCCGGCCAGCAGTTGCGGATCTGGCCGGCGGCGTTGCGCGGGTCGCCGCGGCCGTCGATGGTCACCGACTCGGAGCAAACGCGGAGCGTCACCGCGCTGGAGCTGCTGGACTGATCGCCGGCGTCGTCCTCGACCGGAGCACATCCGGCGGCGAACGAGAGGGCCAATGCCGAGATAACGGGAATGGTCAATGAGTAACGCATGGGCCCAACAAAGCCGGGAGCCCGGATTGTGGCAAATGAAATTGCCATTGGATCCAGCCGCGGCACATCGTTGTTGGTTGTGGTGAACGGTAGGGCGCAACCGGGGAAGAGTGGCCGTGATCGGGACATTTCCGGAGGTGTAGTCGGGCCAATTCGGGGAAAGAATCAGGGCGACCCGGGCCAAAGCAGGGAAAGACCACCGGCACAATTACGCCTCGTGTGTGTCGGGGTCGGACTGTCGATTTTTGTGCGGGAGGAAGCTTCGTTCGCACCCAAAGGTCGCCCGACCGCCGCGCGGTGCTCATCCGCGGCGTATTTCGCCTGGAATCGAGGCGATTCTGGCTAGCGGCCGGGGTGCGTAGCGTCGGTGGCGGCTCGGGGGCGAGGGGGGGCGCGCGGGGTCGGCCGGGGTCCGACGGGGTGACGACCGTGAGGGCGCCGGGTGGGGGGGTCGCGAGCGCGCCGCCGCGGGTCGGACGACGGGCGGATATCGGATATCGGATATGGCCGATATCCGATATCGAATGGGCCGACGGCGACTTCGCTACAAGCGGCGGGGGCGCCCGGGGGCGGGCGCGATCGGCGGTGACGCCGGCCCCGGGCTGGCGTTAGAGTCCGCGCCGCCGATGTCGACGCTGCTCAATGACGAAGCGATGTCCCGCGCCCGCGCGGCGATGCGCGCGGCCCAGCCGCACAACGCGGTGCAGATCCTCATCGGCGCCGCGGCGCAGACGCACCTGCAGGCGCGCGACTACGACGAGCTCGTGCGGCTGCTGGCCGACGCGCTCCAGCAGATCGGGCTGCTGCGCGCGGCGGCCTCGGTGTGGCTCTACCTGAAGGACGGCCGGCGCATGGCCCAGGTGAGCGGCAACGAGCCCCGCGACCTGGCGCGCGCCGCGATCCTCGACGGCAACTACGCGGCGGCGGCGCAGCAGTACCGGGCGGCGCGCTGGCCCGCGCACGCGGCGATCGCGTCGGAGAAGGCGCAGCTCTTCCCGCAGGCGCGCCTGCTCTGGGAGGAGGTGCAGGCCGACCCCCGGCTGCGCGAGGACCCGTACAACGCCGCGCTCGTGAGCTTCAACCTCGGGCGGGTGCTCACGGCGCTGCGCGACGCGCCGGGCGCCCAGCGGGGCCGCGTGCGCGCGATGCGCCTGCTCGAAGAGGCGGCCGACCTCTTCGAGGCGCGGGGGCTGCGCGAGCGGGCCTTCGACTGCTTCCAGGTGCTGCTCACGCTCGGCGCCGAGACGGGCAGCTTCGAGAACCTCGCCGAGGGCTACCTCAACTGCATCCGCATCCTGCGCGAAGACCACCTGAAGTATTACGCGCTCCAGTATTACGAGGACTTCATCGGGCGGGCGCAGCAGGCCAACGAGCACCACGCGGTCGCCACCATCGTGCACGAGGCGGCCGACTACGCGCGGGCGCTGGGCCTGCCCTTCCACCCGACGCTGCGCATGCGCGAGGCCGAGGCGTGGCGCAACGCGGCCGAGCAGATCCTGCGCAGCGGCGGGTCGGTCGAGCTCGCGGAGAACGCGCTGCTCGCGGCGGTGGGGGCCTTCTCGGGGGTCGGGATGCACGGCCGCGCGGTGGGCGTCTTCGGCATGCTCGCGCAGATGCCGGGCATCGAGGACGACCGGGCGAAGCGCTACGCCGCGCTGCGGGCCCGCTACGGCGACGCGAAGGACGAGTCGCTGCGCGTGGCGGCGGTGCCGGAGTATCTCAAGCTCCCGGTGGCCTACCCCGACATCTGGAACGTCGACGTGATCGAGTGGGAGGAGGACGGCGACGCGGTCGAGGCCTGCGGGGAGATCCTGCTCGACCGCACGCTGCCCGACTTCGTGCGGCGCAAGGCGCTGCTGGCCAGGTTGGTTCCGCTGACGGCGCGCGAGCCGGGGCACCCCAACACGCTGGCGCAGCTGGCCGAGGCCCTGGGCCAGGTGCAGCTCTACGCCGTGCTCGCGCCGCTCGAGCAGCTCTTCGAGCGCGGGCGCGGCGACGTGCGCGTGGCGACCCTGCGCGCGGCCCGCTCGCTCTTCTTCAAGCGCACCTTCACGCTGCTGATGAAGGGCGTCGCGGAGGGCGATCCGTCGGTGCGCATGGCCGCGGTCGAGGCCATCCAGCAGCTGCACTTCCCGCACGCCTTCGACCCGCTCTCGCGGCTGCACCGCGACCAGTCCGACGTGACGGTGCGCGCCGCGGCGCTCAACTCCATCGGGCGCATCCCCTCGCTCGAGGCCGTCGAGTACCTCATCGGCACGCTGCGCCACGGCAGCCCCGAGGAGCGCCAGCTCGCCGCCGACCTGCTGGTGCGCCACGACGCCGCCGAGGCGACCGGGGCGATCCAGTCGGCGCTCGCGCAGGAGGCCGGCGAGATGCAGCAGGTGCTCGTCAACGTGCTGCGCCGCCGCAACCGCTGACCGATCCGCATCCCCCCCCGATCAGGAGAGTCGAATGGAGTTTCCGAAGCACGGCGCGCCGAAGTCCGAGGTGCTCGCGGCCCTGAAGGGGCGCCAGGGCAGCGACGCCGACTGGCGGCACGGTCGCACCTTCTCGCTCGTCTACTACGCCGGGCCCGAGGCGCTCGACGTGCTCTACGAGGCCGCGCGGGCGTACTTCTCCGAGAACGCCCTCAACCCGATGGCCTTCCCGGGCCTGCGGCAGTGCGAGACCGAGGTGGTCGCGCTCACCGCCGCGATGCTGCACCACCCCGACGCCGCCGGCACCATGACCACCGGCGGCACCGAGAGCATCCTGATGGCCGTGAAGGCCGCGCGCGAGTGGGCCCGCGCCACGCGCCCGCAGGTGACCCATCCCGAGATGATCGTCCCCATCACGGTGCACCCGGCCTTCGAGAAGGCGGCCCACTACTTCGATGTGAAGGCCGTGCACGCGCCCGTCGGCGACGACTTCCGCGTCGACCTCGACGCCGTGCGCGCGCTGGTCAACGAGAACACCATCCTCCTCGTGGGATCGGCCCCGCAGTACCCGCACGGCGTGGTCGACCCGATCACGGAGCTCGCGGCGCTGGCCCAGGAGCGCGGCATCCTCTGTCACGTCGACGCGTGCCTCGGGGGCTTCCTGCTGCCGTGGGTCGAGAAGCTGGGCTATCCCGTTCCGCCCTTCGATTTCCGCGTGCCGGGGGTGACCTCGATGAGCGCCGACGTGCACAAGTACGGCTACGCGGCCAAGGGCGCCTCGGTGGTGCTCTACCGCGACCGCGAGCTGCGGCGGCACCAGTTCGTCGCCTACGCCGACTGGCCCGGCGGCCTCTACGGCTCGCCCTCGATGTGCGGCACCCGCGCGGGCGGGCCGATCGCGGCGGCCTGGGCGATCATGCAGCACCTTGGCGAGGAGGGTTATCTGCGGTTGACGCGCGAGTCGATGGTCACCGCGCGGCGGCTCATCGACGGCATCAACGCCATCCCCGGGCTCGTCGTGTACGGCGAGCCCGTGGGGAGCGTGTTCGGCTTCGGCGCGACCGACATCGACGTCTTCGCGCTCTCCGAGGCCATGGACGTGAAGGGCTGGCACCTCGACCGGCTCCAGCGGCCGTCGGGGCTGCACATGATGATCACGCCCGCGCACGCGCCGCTGGTGGAGCAGATTCTCGCCGACCTGCGCGAGGCGACCGAGGCCATCCGGCGCGACGGCACCACGGCCGACGGGGCCGCGGCGATGTACGGCGCCCTCGGCGCGATGGACGACCGCGGCACGGTCAACGAGTTCATCCTGAACTTCCTCGACAACATCGACGCGCGCTGAGCCCTTGCTCGCGCTCGCGCTCATCGTCTTCGCCGCCATCGCGCTGGAGTCCGTCGTGGGCTTCGGCGCCACCGTGCTCGTGATGTCGCTCGGAACCTGGATCCTCCCGGTGCCGCTGCTGTTGCCGGCCTACGTGCCGGTGAACATGGCGCTGTCGGCCTCGATCGCGTGGCGCGACCGGGCGCTCATCGACCGCGCGCTGCTGCTACGCCGCGTGCTGCCGCTGTGCGGCGCGGGGCTGCTGGTGGGCCTCGCGCTCTTCCGCTACGCCGCGCGCCCGGAGCTGCTCAAGGCCTTCGGCGTGATGGTGGTCGGCGTCGGCCTGAACGAGCTGCGCAAGGCGCTGCGGCCGCCGACCGCGGTGGCGGCGGTCGGGCGCGCGCGGGGCGACGCCCTGATGCTGGCGGGCGGCGTCGTGCACGGGGTCTTCGGGACGGGCGGCGTGCTCATCGTGGCGGCGCTCGCGGGCGACCGGCTGGAGAAGGGCCGGCTGCGGGCGACGATCGCGACGCTGTGGCTGCTGCTCAACGGGGCCATGCTGGCGAACTTCGCGGCGCACGGCGCGCTGGGGGCGACGTCGCTGCGGCGCTCGGCGCTGCTGCTGCCGGCGACGATCGCGGGCGCGTGGGCGGGCGACTGGATCCACCGGCGCGTGGCCGAGCGGCCGTTCAGGGTGGCGATGGCGGCGGTGATGATGGCGGCAGGGGCGGCGACGGCGCTGCGGTAGCGCGGCGGCGGGGCAGCGGCGCGGGGCGGGGCTGGCGAGGGAGAGTGCATAGGGCGTCCGGCTCATGGGCCCGTCGAGGTGAAGGCGCTCTCCCCAGAGGGGCGACCGCAGGTCGCCCGTACATCGGGCAAGCCGTTGGCGTCGCGGGTTGTCAATGTAGGGGCGACCTGCGGTCGCCCGTCCGGCGATCACCGGGCTCTCCATCGATGGGGAGGGCCTTCACCTCGACGGGCCCATGAGCCGGGAATTCAACCCGGCACCCCGGCTGGCACGGATCCTCTCGCGTTTACAGAGAACCTAAACCACGAATAACCCCCTCCCCGATCGCCCCCGCAGAGCTCCTTGGGAGAGCTCGCTGACCGCCGAGCTCGCTGGCTCACGGCAGATAAACGTCGGAACGGGGACCAGATCCGACGGACACACAGCGTGTTGCGTCAGCCGTGTGAATACCGACATCTCCCAGTACATAACAGACCGTCTGCGTTCCCGGGTCGAAGATGGCAGCGTCGTCGATTCCGTCGCCGTTCAGGTCCCCGGGCGCCGCAATGGCACTCGCGAAACCCTGTGGATTCGACCCGTCCGAGGGTGCGGGTCGACCGATCCATAGGGGATCTGTCGCCAATCCGCCGAGCGATCCTCGGTAGACGAACATCCTGCCTGTATTGAAGGGCGTCCGCCGATTCAACGCCCGGGAAAACGAGCCCGCCGATGACACCAGCAGGTCAGCGTACCCGTCCCCATCGAGATCACCGAACGCCATGGACCTTCCAAGATTCAAGCCCCACGTGACGTCGAGCATCGACGACGCAGCGTCGTAGAGCACGTCCCGCAACTGCACCGTAGGAATCCTGCCAAAGTACGTGCCTGGCACGCCATGGTCCACCCGGGGCCACGAGCTGAGGGGCGTCATCGCACTATCCAGAATTCCGTCGCCATCGTAGTCACCGAGAGTGCATGCCAGGAGCACGCTCAGGTGATGATAGGAGTCGAAGATGACCTCCCGGCCATGCACCGAATTGTCGGCTGCCCCACCGGCCATGATGTCGACGCCCTCTCCTACATCGATTCGCTCACGAGTCAGAAGAACATCACCGAATCCGTCCATATCCATGTCAGCCAGCCCATGCCACGCGTTCTGGTACGGAAGGTCGTCACGAACGGGCAGCACTTCGACCGCCTGAGGTACCGCAGCGAGGCCCGACGGCGAACCTGCCCACACGGCAAGTCGAGAGCCGGTCACCGAGGATGTAGTTCCATGCCATTCAAAGTTAATGCTGCCAACGAGATCCGAATATCCATCCCCATTCCAATCCGTCACTGTTGCAATCTCGATGATCGCGTGTGGGACGAGCATCGACGGGTCAATGGTTCTCGCGTGACGAACCCCATCGCTTGTGCCCTCCAGAACCTCGATCGGACCAGGACCGCCGATGATAGTTGTAAACAATAGATCCGCCAGGCCGTCTCCATTGAAGTCACCCAGCTCGGACCACAGGCTCGGCTCCCCGATCGTCTCTCCCATGTTCCTCGCGGCAGCAGGTCCGGTCGCTCCCCCTGCCACGAACATGACCTGCGTCGTCACAGGACCCGTCCGAGGCATCACCAACTCCACCAGATCGTCGTACCCATCCCCATTGAAATCGCGGATCGTCCCCCAGCTCGAGTCCACCGGCGTGTCCCGCCGCCGCACCTCGAACTCCCACGTCGCTGACGCCCGCGCCCCGACGCTCCCTCCCCGCCGCCCGAACATCCGCCAATACACCATCCCTGGCGGAAACCCGCGCTCCGGCCGCACGCTCGTCCCGTCGGCGTCGTAGCTCCCGAGCACCCGCGTGCAGCAGCGGTCGGCACACGCCTCCACATGCGCGCCCGTCGTGCCAGCAGGCAGGATCCATCGGAAGGTCGGCCGCTGCGAGGTCACCCGCGAGACCGACTGCGGGATCACCGGCCGCGGCGGGTCGATGCTCGCGTCGCCCATGCGGATGCCGGCGTCCGCGCCCATGCACTCCCTGCCCGGCGGTGGTACGGCGGTCGGGTCGACCGGGAACGCGAATGGCATGACTTCGTCAGAAGACGCATCCGCGGCCGGGGCGTCGGGGGCAACGCTCGCGTCGCGGCCGGGAAGATCGGCAGGGTGAGTGTCGACGATGGCGACCACGTCGACCGCCCTCGACAGGTCGTTGACCACGAAAAAGCTGTCTGTGATCGACGCGTCGTAGCCGCGGAAGGGGGACTCACTGCGGCACCCGGCCAGACTCGCCGCGGCAAGCACTAAGGCGAGACTTCGGGCACGACGCGACGGGCTCATCGAAGCGATGAGCCCACGAATGCCGATCAATCGCAAGGGCGAGGACGCCGATGGAGCGGATAGGTAGTCCAACGCGGCAGGTCGATGGCAGTGCATAGGGCGTCCAATGGGACACCACCGATGGCACGGATTCGCGCGGGCTTACAGAGCACCCATTACCCGTAACACCTGCTGCGCAGCGGGTCGTCGGGAGCTTTGCACGTCGCCTCGCTGATCGAATCCAACGCCCCACCTCCCCCGGCACCACCGTCCCCGCGCGCACCGCGGCCCTCTTCGGCGTCGACGACGGTCTGCCCCCCACCCGCTGCTCGCCGTGGCGCGAAGGCCGCCTACGGACCGTCGCGCGACCGCCGCATCCGCGGCACCTCGGTCGACACGCCGAGGTGCTCCAGCCCACGCACGATCGCGGTCCGCTCGGTCAGCGCGGCGATCATCTTCATCCGCCCGCCGCATCGCGGGCAGAGCAGCGCGTCGACCGCCCTCTACCCGCCAGATCAACCGCGCCCAGTCGAGGCGCCCGCTCGGCATCGGCAACGCGCTGCCACGCGCGCCGTCGCCCTTCACCGACGCCGGTGCTCGGCTCGCCTCGCCGACCGCTGCGACCGCCGCGGCCGCCGCGCCCGAGCACCCCACGGCCGCATCCACCGGTGGCAACGGAACCACCGCGACCCGCCACGGCGAGTTCGGCGCGAGCACCCCGTGGTAGGTATCGCACCTCCTCCTCGCCACTCCCTCCACTCTCCCCGCAACCCTCCACTCTCCTCCTCCCCACTCCCCCCACTCTGCCCGCGACCCTCCACCCTCCTACTCCCCACTCCCTCCACTTTCCCCGCGACCCTCCACCCTCCCTCACCCCACTCCCCACACTCTCCTCGCGACCCTCCATCCCCCTACACGCCACTCCCCCCTTCTCTCCCCACGACCCTCCACCGCCCCTTCCATCGTCCTTCCACTCTCCCCTTCGCGCCCTGTATCGTGGTCTCCATGCCCACTCGTCGATCCAAAGGCACACCCACCAGACCCACTGCCGCGCCCGTCGTGACGGGCCCCTTTCTCCTCGAAGACCCGCTCGCCGCCTGGACCCACTTCCGCCCCGCCGCCCTCGCCCTCCGCCCCGAGGCGCTCCCCATCTGTCGCCTCGACGCCGACCTCGCGCGCACCAACACCCAGCGCGGCGTCGCGGCCATTCTCCCGCTGCGCGACAAGGCCCGCGCGCACCTCCCGCAGCTCGACGTCGACCGCGCCCTCGAGAGCGCCGCGCTCGCCTTCGCCCTCACCCACGCCATCGACCGCGCCCCGCCCGCCGACCCGTCGACCAGCGCGACCCCCGCCCCCGCCGACCCCGATCCCGACCACGCGCTCCCCCTCTCCACCCGCGTCGCGCGCATGTTCGCCGATCGCGCCCTGCTCGTGCTCCACCTCCGCGTCTGCGTCGGAGTCGGTGCGCTCGCGCAAGACACCCTCGACCAGATCCTCGAAGACCGCGGTCCGATCGACGGCGCCCGCGATGTGCTGGCCGCCGAGGCGCTGCTCGACACCGACGCCCTCCGGGACAAGCACCCCTTCCCCGCCGCGTGGCGCACCCTCACGCGGCGCCGCGCGCACCGCCTGCTCGCCGAGCTCACGCCGAGCAACGCCGCGGCCGCCGCGAGCGAGCGCGACGCCGCCGGCCGGGAGCGCGACGCCTACGCGCAGCTCCTCACGGCGGCCCACGCCGACCTGCGCACCATCGGCCAGGTGCTCTTCGGCGAGAAGCAGCTCGACGCGAAGGTTCCGCCGTTGCAGTCGCGCACGTTGACGCGCGCCCCGGCGAAGCCGACGCCCGCCGCGCCCGCGACGCCGTAGTCTCCCCCTCCACCAACCCCCATGTCGCTCGAACCACTGGTCATCCTCGGCTGCGGCTTCACCGGAACCGCCGCCGCCGTCCCCGCCTTCGCCGCGGGCCGCCCCGTCGCGGCCACGGCGCGCCACGAGAGCACCGCCCTGCGCGCGCTGCGCACGATGGGCCTCGACCTCCACGTCACCCCGCAGCTCACCGCCGCCCTGGTCGCCCCGCTCGTCGACGGCGCCGACGTGCTGGTGACCTTTCCGCCCGACGGCGCGACCGACGAGGCCCTCGCGGCGGTGATGGGCCGCGCGCGCTCGGTGGTCTACGTGTCGAGCACCGGCGTCTACGGCGAGCGCGTCGGGCGCATCGACGAGGAGACGCCCACCGACGCGCGCGACCCGAAGGCGGCGGCGCGGCTGCGGGCGGAGACGGTGTGGCGCGACGCGGGCGCCGTGGCCCTGCGCGCGGCGGGCATCTACGGGCCGGGCCGGGGATTGCACCGGCGGCTGATCGAGGGGACGTACCGCGTGCCGGGCGACGGGTCGCGGGTGGTGTCGCGGGTGCACGTCGACGACCTCGCGGCGATGGCCCTGGGCTGCCTGGAGCCGGGGCTGCGGGGGCAGGTCTTCGTGGCGGCCGACGACGCGCCGGTGCCGCAGGGCGAGGTGGTGCGCGGGCTCTGCGGCTGGCTCGGGCTGCCGTGGCCCGCGGCGGTTGCGCTGACGGAGGCGCCCGAGACGCTGCGGCACGACCGGGCGGTGATCAACGAGCGGGTGAAGCGCGCGACGGGGCTGCGGCTGCGGTACCCGAGCTGGCGCGAGGGCTTCGCGCAGTGCCTCACGGCCGAGGGCGTCGCGTTCACGCGGTGAGCGACCGGGCGACGGGAACTTGCGGCGGGCGTGGCGGTGGTGCTACCGCCGGGCTCAGTCCGGCAGGTGGTGGCGGAATGACGATGATCGTCGGGCGCCGCACCGCTCGGATGCAGGTGTCATGGCGAAGCAGATCCATTGTCTGGTGCGAGGTCGGGTGCAGGGGGTGTTCTTCCGCGCGTCGACGCAGCGTGAAGCGAAGCGCCTCGGGCTGACGGGCTGGGTGAAGAACCTCCCCGACGGCACGGTGGAGGTCGCGGCCGAGGGCGAAGACGACTCGCTGAAGGAGTTTCTCGGATGGTTGCAGCGCGGTCCGACGGCGGCGAGGGTCGAGCGGGTGGACTCCCGCTGGCGCGGATACACGGGCGAATGGGGCGATTTCCGCATCGTCGACTGAGCGCCGCCGCGCTGTCGCTGGCCCTGCTCGGCGCGGCGTCGCCCGCGCTTGCGCAGCAGCCCGCGGCGCCC
This sequence comes from Myxococcaceae bacterium, assembly GCA_028287085.1. Taxonomy (GTDB): domain Bacteria; phylum Myxococcota_A; class Polyangia; order Polyangiales; genus SCUS01. The sequence continues at coordinate 9 of JAQBQI010000867.1, read as the reverse complement.
ATCGTGGCG
>JAQBQI010000089.1 GCA_028287085.1 Myxococcaceae bacterium | reverse complement strand
CCGTCGAGCCGCTGCCTTCCGTTGAGCCGCTGCCGCCGGTCGAGCTCGCGCTCGCGCCGCCCGAGCCGTCGGCCCTCGACGCGGACGACGCGCTCCACCCCTTCGCGGGCAGCGACCGCGCGCGGTCGACGCTCGACGCGCTCCTGCGGGCGATGGTCGCGCAGGGCGCCTCCGACCTGCACCTGCGCTGCGCGCTCCCGCCCGTCCTGCGGCTGCACGGCGAGATGCACCGCCTCGACGAGCCGCCCCTCGCGGCCGACGCGGTCGACGCGCTCGTGCGCTCCGTGATGCCCGAGCGCAACCGGCGCCAGTACGCCGCGACGCGCGACACCGACTTCGCCTACGAGATCCCCGGCGTCGGCCGCTTCCGCGCCAACGCGCTGCGCGAGCGCCTCGGCCCCGCGGCGGTCTTCCGGCACATCCCGTCGACGGTGGTGACCGTCGAGCAGATGGGCATCACCCCGGAGGTGCAGCGGCTCTGCCAGCTCACCAAGGGCCTCGTGCTCGTCACCGGGCCGACCGGCTCGGGCAAGTCGACGACGCTCTGCGCGCTCATCGACCTCGTCAACCGCTCGCGCGCCGACCACGTCATCACCATCGAAGACCCGATCGAGTTCGTGCACCCGGGCAAGCGCTGCGTGATCACCCAGCGGCAGGTCGGCGTGCACACCGACTCCTTCAAGAGCGCCCTGCGCGCCGCGCTGCGCGAAGACCCCGACATCGTGCTCGTGGGCGAGCTGCGCGACCTCGAGACCGTCTCCATCGCCATCGAGACCGCCGAGACCGGCCACCTCGTGTTCGCGACGCTGCACACCTCCACCGCGGCGAGCACCATCGACCGGATCATCGACCAGTTCCCCGCCGACCGTCAGGCGCAGATCCGGGTGATGCTCGCGGGCTCGCTGAAGGGCGTCATCTCGCAGACGCTCTGCAAGAAGGTCGGCGGCGGCCGCGTCGCCGCGCGCGAGGTACTGCTCTCGGTGCCCGCGGTCGCCAACCTCATCCGCGAGGGCAAGACCTTCCAGATCCCGACCGTGATGCAGACCTCCAAGCGCCTCGGGATGGTCACGCTCAACGACGCCCTGCTCGACCTCGTCGACGCCGGCCTCATCGCCCCCGCCGAGGGCTACGCGAAGTCGCTGGAAAAGGCCCCCTACGTCGCGGCGCTCAAGGCCCGCGGCGTCGACACGGCCTTCGCCGAGTAGCGCGCCCTACGCGGTGCAGACGGCGAAGACCTGGCGCAGGTCGGTGGTGCCCTGCAGCGCCTTCACCATGCCGTCCTGGATCAGCGTGGTCATGCCCGAGGCCACGGCGGCGTCGCGCAGCTCGTCGACGGGCGCCTTGCGCGCGATGAGGCGCTTGGCGGCCGGGTCGACGACCATCAGCTCGTGCAGCGCGACGCGGCCCTTGTAGCCGGAGTTGCCGCAGGCCGCGCAGCCCTTCGCCCGCCACAGGTGCAGCGCGCCGCCGGGCATCTCCGCCTCGCGCGCGGCGAGCTCGGTCTCTCCGAGCGCGAGGGCGACCTCGGCCCGCGCGTCGGCCGGCGCGGGGTAGGGCTCGCGGCACTGCTTGCAGAGGGCGCGCGCGAGGCGCTGGGCCAGCACGCCCGCGAGCGCGTCGGCGAAGCTGAAGGGGTCGATGCCCATGTCGAGCAGGCGCACCACCGTCTCGGGCGCGCTGTTGGTGTGCAGCGTCGAGAGCACGAGGTGGCCCGTGAGCGAGGCCTCGACGGCGGTGCCGGCGGTCTCGGCGTCGCGCATCTCGCCGACCATGATCACGTCGGGGTCGGCGCGCAGGAAGGCGCGCATCGCCGTCGCGAAGGTGAGCCCGGCGCGCGGGTTGACCTGCATCTGCCGCAGGCCCGCCTGGGTGATCTCGACGGGGTCTTCGGCCGTCCAGATCTTGGTGTCGGGCGTGTTGATGGCGCCGAGCATCGAGTGGAGCGTCGTGGTCTTGCCCGAGCCCGTCGGGCCCACGCAGAGGATCAGCCCGTAGGGCTTCGCGAGGATGCGCGCGACCTCGCGGTGGTTGCGCTCGGAGAGCCCCATCTGCGCGAGCGGCAGGGGCTTCGAGGAGGCCAGGATGCGCAGCACGGCGTCCTCGTCGCCGCGCGAGGTCGGCAGGGTGGCCACGCGCAGCTCGACCACGTTGCCCGAGAGGCGCAGCTTGATCTTGCCGTCCTGGGGCTTGCGCCGCTCGGCGATGTCGAGCCCCGCGAGGATCTTGATGCGCGCCACGAGCGGGCGGCGGCTCGCGGGCGGCAGCTCCTGGTAGACGACGCAGTCGCCGTCGATGCGGAAGCGCACCAGGGTGTTGAGCTCGGGGCCGTCGGGCTCGATGTGGATGTCCGACGCGCCGCGCTGGTAGGCGTCGCTGAAGATCCGGTGCACGAGCCGCACGATGACGTTCTCGGAGACCTCCCCGGGCTCGTCGCCGTCGCCCTCCTCGTCGCCCTCCTGCGGCAGCGCGCCGAGCTCGCGCAGGATCTGGTTGAAGTCCTCCAGCGGCGGCGGGGGCGCCGGCGACGCCCGCGGCGGGGCGCGCGGCGCCGGCGGG
>JAQBQI010000821.1 GCA_028287085.1 Myxococcaceae bacterium | reverse complement strand
CCACGCCGAGGTCGCGTTGCCGACCGCGGCGAAGGTATTACACACCTGGGTAAACTTCAGGAGCCCCATCCAGCTGGGCTCCCAGGAGAAGCCCATCAGGGCCTTCACGCCCATCACGGTGCCGGCGAAGGCGACGGTGAAGTTCTGGGCGTTCTTGATGCTGTTGTAGACGACGTTGCGCTGCTGGATGAACTGCAGCGTCGCGAGCGGCATCGGGATCTGGTCGCCGCCGTTGGGCACCGCGTCGGCGTCGAGCCCGGCGGCCGCGCCGATGGACGACAGCACCAGGCCGCCGACGGCGCTGAGGTTCATCCCCCCCTTGGCGAGGGTGTTGAAGTCGTCGTCGGCGATCTGGTTCATCGCCTTGCCGGAGTGCAGCACGAGCTGCTCGCCAGTCTTGAAGAGGCCGTTCTTGCCCGCGGTGATCGCCACCTCGGTCTCGGTCTGGATCGACGCCCCCATGAACCCGAGGCCGCCCGGCGCCGGCTTGCCGAGGTGCAGCAGCGCGCCCTGCTTGCCGTCGTTGGGCACGAAGATGCGCATCCACTGGCCGCCGCCGCCCGAGGCCGTCCCCTGCGCGGGCTGCTCGGCCTCGGTCGTGATGCGCGAGTCGAGGTCCTGCACCCGGCCGGCGGTGGCGCTCGCCGTCGTGTTGGCGGCCCGCGCCGTCGTGTTCGCGGCGTTGGCGGTGGTGTTCGCGGCGGTGGCGTTGGTGTTCGCCGTCGCGATCGCGGCGTCCTGATCGTCGTCTCTGGCCATGGCGCTAGTCCTCGATCTGGCTCAAGCGGCCAGAACCCTCGTCACTGGTCGTCTTCGAACTCGATGCGGATGCCCGCGCGCGTGCGCACCGCGGCCTGCGTGGCGTTGTCGCGGCTCACGGGCGTCGTCGTGTTGGGGTTCGGCACCGACCCCAGGATGATCGGCCGGTCGGGGTCGCCGTCGACGTGCGCGATCACCACCTCGGTGCCGAGGTGCAGCGGGAAGTGCATCCCGTACCCGTCGCCCGAGCTCGGCTGCGCCATGCGGATCCACCGCGACGAGGTGCCGTCGACCGCCCCGACGGCGTTGTCGAAGGGCATCCGCACCTTGTACCGGCCGTGCTCGTCGAGGGGCGCCGCGGCCCCGTTGGCGATGCCGTCGATCTTCGCGTGCATCAGCCCCAAAATCTTCGGCTTCGGCGCCACGCGCGCCGGGCGAAACACCGCCCCCGCCGGGATGGCCGTGAAGGTGTTGGTGTACCCCGAGCTGGCCTCGGCGTCGTCGCCTTCGCCCTGCGCGACGTGGTGCCCGACCTCGAGCACCAGGTACTCCTGGTCGAGCGCCGGCACGGGGTGGCCCTCGAGCGTGAAGCGGTGCCCCGGCCGCAGCCCCCGCACCCGCGAGCTGCCGCGGTAGAGGTCCTTGCGGCAGGTGAGCTCCTGCGCGCGGATCTTCGCGAGGCGCTTGCCCTCCGCGGCGTCCTTGAAGTGCTCGCTGTAGAGCGTGTGCTTGCCGACGCCGCGCTCGTCGGCGGGCGACTCGCCCAGCAGCGGCGTCTCGGGCGTGCGGTAGTTGTAGTCCTTGAGCGCGACCGAGGTCGGCAGCACGCGGCGCTTGTGCGCGAGGGCCACCACCGCCTCGACTGCGTCGATGACGTTGCCCCGCGGCTCGTAGGGGAGAATCTCCTGCCCCTCGATGGGCTTGAAGGGCTGGTTGGAGTCCGAGAAGACGATCTTCTCCTTGTCGTCGCCCTGCTCGAACCAGATCGTCAGCCCCTCGTGCTCGCAGAGCCGCGAGAGGAAGTTGAGGTCGGTCTCCTCATACTGGACGGTGTATTCCCAGACCGGGTGCTTGTTGGCGAGGCGCAGCTCGTAGTCCTCCGCCTCCTTCAGCCCGAGGTCTTTCATGACGTCGCGCACGATCTCGCCGACGCCGAGCTTCTGGTAGATCCACGACCCGAAGACCTGCGTGGCGTCCCAGAGGCGCGGCACCATCAGCGCGCGGTAGCGCACCGCGGTGCGCGACGCCGCCAGCGGCAGCATCTCGATCTCGCGGATCCAGCCGTGGATGCGGTGCTGCTCGTCCTGCCCGAAGGCGACGTAGGCCGAGGCCCCGAGCACGGCGTCGAGGGCGTCGCTGTCGAGGGCTTCGTCGGCCAGGGTCTGCAGCTCGAGGTCGAACTCGTAGAGCGAGCCGAGCGACTCGCGCCCCGACATCACCCGGAGGATGAGGTCGCCCGGCTCGAGGGCGCTCGAGTGGAAGCGGACGTGCGTCTCGATGTCTCCGTCGGCCATGCGATCTCTTCCTCGGTGGCGGCGGCGTTGTTGGCGCCGCGACGGTCCCGGACGCTACCAGACCTGACGGGCGCCCGACCACGCTGCCCACGTTCTTTGGGGTGCTTGAGGGCGCGGGCCGATGACCCGTAACATCCCCGCCCACCGATGATCGTCACGACCGCGCAGGGCGCCCGCTTCGAAGTGCTCGTGCAGCCCGGCGCCGCGGGGGCGGGCGTGCCGCCGCCGTACACGGTGCAGGGCTTCCTCTCGACGGTGCCGCCGGCCGAGCGGCGCGCGCTGCTCGCCTCGCTCGGGGGCTCGCCGACGGTGAGCGGGGTCGACCCGATGACGACGCGGTCGCGCCCCTCCGACGGGGTGGTGCTGAAGACCCTGGTGGCGCTGACCGAGCGGCGGGTCATCGGCTTCGCCGCGCCGGGGAGCTTACCGGGCAGGGTAAAGCCGGCGGGCGGCGGGTCGACGGCGGGCGCGAAGGCGAAGCCGAAGGACGAGGCGCCCGCGCCGGCGGCGGTGCGCGAGGTGGTGTGCGAGCTGCTCGCGGCGACGGCCACCGGGGCGAAGGGTCGCAAGGCGAGCCGGGCGGGCGTGCTGGAGGTGGTGCCGGGGACGGAGCCGGCGCTGGTGAAGATCGACGCCGAGCTGCGGGGCGGCTGCGGCAAGCACCCGCAGTGGACGGTGCACTCGCTCGGCGCCGACGACCAGAAGGTGGGGGCCCACGCGTCCTTCGTGGCGAAGCCGTGGACGCTGAAGACCTTCGGCATCTTCGAGGTGCTGCCGAAGACCTACCGGGTCGACGTGTCGTGCTGCGCGGGCGCGAGCCGCACGCTGGAGGTGCGCGCCTTCCCCAACGACGTCTGGTCGATCAACGCGACGGTGGACTTCAAGAAGCCGCCGACGCAGTGGAAGTTCGACCTGAAGCTGCCCGGGGAGGACACCGGGCTCAAGCTGAAGTCCGACCTGCTGAAGTCGGTGCAGGACCGGCAGAAGCAGCTGAAGTGGGCGCTCGACAAGACGCTGGTGCCGCTGGTGGGCAACAGCGACGAGTGGGAGTTCTTCAAGACGAAGCTGTCGTTCGGCGGGCAGTGGGCGGAGAACGCCGCCGACCACCGGGCCTTCTATCAGCTCGAGGGCAGCCTCTCGCTCGACCCGCTGTTGAAGGGCAGCTTCACCATCCCCTTCGGCCCGACCTCCGCCATCCCCCCGTGGATCAAGAAGTGGACGACCGACCTCATCGGCGACCTCTATCTCTATCTGAAGTTCGAGGGCGAGGTGAAGCTCAAGGGCAGCTGGAAGCGCGCCACCGTCGACGACTGGAAGGCCGAGGTGAAGGGCGAAGGCTCGATCGGCGTGAAGGTGGGCGGCAACCTGTTCTTGATGAAGAAGAGCGCGCTCAACCTCGACGTCAACGGCGGCACGAGCATCACGGCGACGGCGAAGGCCCCGGCGGTGCGCCGCCCCGCGGTGGAGTTCGACCTGGAGTGGTCGGGGCTCACCATCGAGCTGACCATCGAGGCCGCGTGGGGGATGGTCGAGTACAAGCGCAAGTGGCAGCCCATCGCGAAGCAGTCCTTCTTCGACGCGCCGAAGGTGTGGCACCCGCTGGGCGAGGCCGCCTCGGCCTGAGCGGTTCTCAGGGCACCACGCGCCCGCGAAACCACAGCGTCAGGTCGAAGACCGTCGCGCGCCGCTGCACGATCGCCCCGTCGGTCTGCCACGCGAGCGGGCTCAGCGCGCCGGGCGCGATCAGCGTCGGGATCGTCACCCCGCGCGCCTTGCCGAGCTCCTCGGCGGGGTCGCCCACGCGGTACGAGTGGCCGCCCGGGTGGAGGTAGTGCACGAGCCGCTCGGCGCCGCCCCCGTAGGCCGCGCGCGCGCGCCGCAGCACCTGCTTGTCGGCCGCGTAGGGCGCGCGGAAGTTCGAGAAGGTCGGGTCGGAGAGCCCCGTCTCGACCACCAGCGTGCGCGGCGCGATCAGCGCGTGGAAGTCGGAGGTGTCGACGTACTCGCGCACGTCGGCGTGCTGCCACTGCCAGCAGTAGTGCGGCGCGCGCGCGGCCATCACGTTGAGGTCGGGCGAGAAGCCCGCGGCGACGACGTTGGTGACGCGCGGGTCGAGCGCGCCCGCGATGGTGGCCACCTCCGCCCCGAGCGAGAGCCCCGTGACGGTCACGCGCGCGGGGTTCACGTCGGGGCGCGCGAGCACGTGGTCGAGCGCGCGGGCGGCGTCCCAGGCGCGCTCGCCGTCCTCCGACCAGTCGGTGTCGAAGCCCGCCGAGGCGATGGCGGGGTGCGGGCCGTTGCCGTCCCCCGGGGCGTCGCCGCCCGTGAGGTCGACGTAGAGCCCGGGCCGGTCGGCGTAGGGCCGGTGCGAGACGTCGACCGCGATGACCACGTAGCCCTGCCGCGCGTAGCCGTCGCCGTACCAGTACGCCGAGCTCGGATCCATCACCTGGCGCGCGCTGCCCCAGTGCCCGTTGAGCGCGAGCGCGACGGGGTAGCCGCCCGGCGGCGCCGGCGTGGTGGGCGTCGCCATCCACGCGTGCGAGCGCCGGGTGATGGGCGCGCCCCCGCGCGGGTCGGCCAGGGTGTAGTCGAAGCGCAGCTCGCTCAGCGTGTACGCCTGCGGCCGCTCGAGGTCGTCGTCGCGCTCGGGCGGAACCGTCCGCAGCGCGATCGGCGCCAGCCCCTCGCCCAGCACCGTGACCTGCGCCGCGGTCGGCCGCGGGTCGTCGCCCATGATCATGTGCTGCAGCTGCCGCCGCGCCCGCGCCCGCCACGCCGCCTGCGCCGCGGCGGGTCGCGCGACCATCCCGTGGCCGAGCACCTCGGCGCGCGTGCCCGCGAAGCTCACCGGGGCCGCGCCGTCGCCCGCCGTGGCGGCGCCGTCGATGCGCCGGCCGCTCACCACGCCCGCGTAGTGCCAGGCGACGCCGCGGTCGTCGACGTCGGCCGCGAGCGTCACGCCGTCCCACGAGACGCCCGTGAGGTCGCGCTGCTCCCCCTCGTCGAGGGCGCCGTTGCGCTCGCTCGCGTAGACCTTGAGCGTGCCGACGAAGCCCCCGTCGCCGCGGTCGACCTGGAGCCGCCCGCGCCGCCCGTCGGCCCAGCGTATCTCGAAGGTGCGGGGCACGAGCTCGCGGTCGAGCAGCGTGGCGTTCCAGCCCGTGACGTGGCCGCGGTAGAGCGCCGCGACGGGCGCGTCGTCGGTGACCGCGCCGGTGGCGTAGCGTCCCAGCAGCGCGCCCTCGACGGCGTCGGCCTCGAACCAGCGGCGCGTGCCGCCGAGGTCGGCCGTGAAGCGCAGCCGGCCGGTCGCGTCGTCCCACGCGAGCTCGGCGACGGCGCTCACGGCCGAGGGGGCCGACTCGGCGAAGACGGTGCCGCGGTAGCGCGCCGCCCCGACGCCGGCCGTGACGCGCAGCGTGAGCCGCGCGCCGTCGGCGTCGAGGAACCAGACCCCGATCGGGCTGGTCGCGCTCGCTTCACCCGTCGGAGTCCCCGCGAGCGCACCGAGCGCCGGCGGCTCTTCGATCGAGACCGCGGGGCCGTCGGGGGTCGCCGCCGCGCGGGCGTCTTCCTGGTCCGATGGGGCCCCGGCGTCGCCCGATGTAGCGATAAGTCCCCCGACGGGCTCGGCACATCCCCCGATGACGAGCGTGATCCACGCGATCCGCGATGCGGCGCCCATGTCCGGTTCTCCATTGGACAACGGGGGTGTCGACAGTGACGCCCGTTGCTCGCGTTGATGCGATGTCGGGCGCGAGGCGCCGCAACGAAAGATGAATGGGCGCGAGGGCGCCGCGACTTCACCGAATCGACGGGAGATTTCGAGGGCGCAGGGCGGAGTTCAAGCCACGGCGGGTGTGGCCGGATGCACCCCGCGCGCGGGCCCGGTGGTCACTCGCCGAGCACGCGGCGCAGGAAGCGATCGAGCTGGTCGAGGTTGTCGAAGGCGATCTCGACGGTGCCGGAGTTCATCGCGCCGTCGGTGCGGATGGCGACGGGCATCCCGAGGGCGCTCTCGAGCTTCTTCTCGAGGTCGCGCACGTTGGCCGAGCTCGCCGCGGGCGCCTCCTTCGCGGGGTCGACCGCCGCCGGGGGCTTCGGCCCCTCGAGCTTGCGCCGCGCGAACTGCTCGGTCTGCCGCACCGACCAGCCCTTCTCGGCGGCGATGCGCGCGAGCTTGGTGATCTCGCCGGGGTCCTTCAGCGACAGGATCGCGCGCGCGTGCCCCTCGCTGAGCTCGCGCGCGACGACGCGCTCCTGCACCTCGTCGGGGAGTTGCAGCAGGCGGAGGGTGTTGGCGATGGTCGAGCGGTCCTTGCCGATGCGGCGCGAGAGCACGTCCTGGGTGTAGCCGTGCTCGTCCATCAGTCGGCGGTACGCGGTGGCGGTCTCGACGGGGTCGAGGTCCATGCGCTGCACGTTCTCGACGAGGGCCAGCTCGAAGGCCGACTCGGGGTCGACGTCCTTGATGACGACCGAGACCTCGCGCAGCCCGGCCTTCTGCGCGGCGCGCCAGCGGCGCTCGCCGGCGATGATCTCGTAGCCCTCCTCGGTGTCCGAGCGGCGCACCACGAGCGGCTGGATGAGCCCCTGCTCCTCGATGCTGCGCGCGAGCTCGTCGAGGGCGGTCTCGTCGAAGCGCTTGCGCGGCTGGTCGCGCCGCGGGTGGATGCGCTCGATGCCCACCATCTGGTACGGGCTCTCGGCCCGCGCGGCCGCCGCCGCGGCGATCTGCGTGACGGGCAACAGCGCGTCGAGCCCGCGGCCCAGCGCGCGTCGCGGCTCCTTGATGGTCTCCACGGGCTTCTTCCCCTTGTCGTTGCTCATGGCTGCTTGCCCGCCGCGCTCGGGGCCTTCGCGCCCATGAGCTCCTTGGCGAACGCGAGGTAGGCCTGGCAGCCCTTCGAGGCCACGTCGTAGAGCAGCACCGGCTTGCCGAAGGAGGGCGCCTCGCTCAGCCGCACGTTGCGCGGCACCACGTTGTCGAAGACGCGGAAGTGCTTGCGGAGCTCCTCCGCGACCTGGCGCGCGAGGTTGCTGCGCGGGTCGTACATGGTGAGCAGCACGCCCTCGATGGCGAGCTTCGGGTTGCGCGTCGACTTCACGCGCTCGACCGTGCCCACGAGCTGCGCGATGCCCTCGAGCGCGTAGAACTCGCACTGCATCGGCACGAGCACGGCGTCGGCGGCGACGAGCGCGTTGAGCGTGAGCAGGCCCAGCGACGGGGGCGTGTCGAGGATCACGTAGTCGAAGCGCTTGCGCACGCGCTCGAGGGCGTCGCGCAGGAGGAGGTCGCGGCGCTCGACGTCGATGAGCTCGATCTCGGCGCCGACGAGGGCGGGCGAGGCGGGGCACAGCTTGAGCGTGGGGAGCGCCGTCGGGACGATGACGTCTTCCAGGCGCGACTGGCCGAGGAGCACGTCGTAGGTGCCGCGGGTGACGCCGCCCGACGGGCTCACGCCGACGCCGCTGCCGGCGTTGCCCTGCGGGTCCATGTCGATGAGGAGCACCCGCTTCTCCGCGGCGGCGAGCGAGGCCGCGAGGTTCACGCTCGTGGTGGTCTTGCCCACCCCGCCCTTCTGGTTGGCGATCGCGTAGACCCTGCCCATGACAACCGCGTGCTCCTGCCGCCGAGACGGCCACTCGCCGTCGGGCCGCGACCACTAACCCCTCCCGGCCGACCCTGTCCAGCGTCGTCGGCCGACGCGCCCACCGCCGCGGCCCCCCCGCAAGAAATCACCGCCGTTCGGCCGGGACGAAGCCATCCCGGACACAAAATGGATTTCCCGAGGCGGGGGGATACATTGGCGGCAGATGTAGGTGCAGGTGGCACAGACACCTTCACAGAACGGGTACGTCGCGTAGGGCTGCGGGAGCGGTTTCGGCGCGGGCGGCCCTCCACGGCCAGCGAAGAGGGTTCAGCGATGTCGAGGTTCTACAGTTCGTTCGAGGAGTTTGCGCGCGACGAGATTGCCCCGGGAAACCGCGTGGGCTGGTCGATGGACGAGCTCGAGATCGAGTCGACCGCCGTCGAGGAGCTGAACCTCGACGACGAAGACGAGGACTACGAAGAGGACTGAACGGGAGTTGCCCCGGAGGGGTCGCGCACGAATACTGCGCGGTCTCTTGGCCTCCCTCAGAGACACGATCCAGCACCGGCTCTCCCGCGAGCGCGGCACGCTCTTCCGCGACGCGCCCTTCCGCGTCGCCCTCACCTACCCATCGCCCTACCGCGTCGGCATGTCGTCCCTGGGTTACCAGGTGATGTATCGCGAGCTCAACGACCGCGCCGACCTCGTGGCCGAGCGGGCCTTCGCGCCCGACGACTTCGAGCAGGCCCGGCGTCACCGCGAGACGGTGCTCACCTACGAGTCGATGCGGCCGCTGGGCGACCACGCCGTCGTGGCCCTCTCGGTCGCCTACGAGAACGAGCTCGGCGGGGTCATCGAGACCCTCGAGCTCGGCGGCATCCCCGCGCTGCGGGCCGACCGCAGCCCCAAGCGCCACCCCTTCGTGCTGATGGGCGGGCCCCTCACCTTCTCGAACCCCACCCCCCTCGCGGCCTACGCCGACGCGGTCGTGATGGGCGAGGCCGAGGAGGTCATCCACGACGTGATGGACGTGCTCACCTCCGAGCTCGACCCCGAAGAGCGCCTGAAGAAGCTCGCCGAGCACCCCAACGTCTGGGTGCCCGCGGTGCACGGCGAGGCCCTCGCCAAGATCGCCGCGGCCGACAACCACACCAAGCTCCCCGCGTACGCGCAGATCATGACGCCCGACACCGAGCTGTCGGACATGTTCCTGGTGGAGACCGAGCGCGGGTGCTCGCGGGGCTGCCAGTACTGCGTGATGCGCAAGAGCACCAACGGGGGCATGCGCCTCGCGACGATGGAGAGCATCGTCGCGCGGGTGCCCCTCGACGCGAAGAAGGTCGGGCTCGTGGGCGCCGCGGTGAGCGACCACCCGCGCATCGTCGAGATCATCGACGCGTTCGTCGACCGCGGCATGGGCGTCGGGCTCTCGTCGCTGCGGCCCGACCGCATGACCGACCGCTTCGTCGCGGCGCTCAAGCGCGGCGGCTACCGCACGCTCACCACCGCGATGGACGGGCCCAGCGAGCGCCTGCGCGCGATGCTCGAGCGCCACGCGAAGATCAAGCACATCGAGCGCGCGGCCGAGCACGCGCGGGCCAACGGCATGCTGACGATGAAGCTCTACCTGATGGTGGGCCTGCCGTCGGAGACCGACGACGACATCGACGAGTGCGTGGAGTTCGTCACCGGGCTCAGCAAGATCATCCCGATCGCGCTGGGCATCGCGCCCTTCGTGTCGAAGCGCAACACGCCGCTCGACGGCCTCGGCTTCGCGGGCATCGAGGTGGTCGAGCACCGCCTCGACCGCCTGCGCCGCGGCCTCAAGGGGAGGGCCGAGGTGCGCCCCACCAGCGCGCGCTGGGCGTGGATCGAGTGGGTGCTCGCGCAGGGCGGCGAGAAGGCGGGGCGCGCGGTGTACGACGCGGTGAAGGCGGGCGGGAAGTTCGCCGACTACCAGCGGGCCTTCGAGGCCGCGGAGGTGGTGCCCAAGCGCAAGAAGCTGTCGGTGCTGCGCTCCGAAGCCGGCGCGGGGAGATAGCGCGTGGCCGAGTCGTGGGAGTCGATCGAGCGCGCGGCCGCGGCCGCGATTGACGGCGTGGCCGACGCGCGCTGGTGCGCGCAGGAGGGCGAGA
>JAQBQI010000789.1 GCA_028287085.1 Myxococcaceae bacterium | reverse complement strand
CCACGCCGCAGCCGCCGCAGTTGTTGGCGTCCGCGGTGGTCGCCGGGGTCGTCGCGCTGGGGCCGTTGAGGGCCGCAACCTCGGACGCGGTGAGCGCGTGGTCGGCGACGCGCACGTCGTCGATCCTGCCGACCAGCCCGGTGCCCGAGCAGCCGGAGATGTTGCCCAGCATCAGCGACGTGCCGATGCTGCTGTCGGAGTTGTAGTTCGCGGCGACGGTTCGGGTCGCCACGACGGCGCCGTCGACCACGAGGTCGAACGAGGTGCCGTTGCGCCTCCCGACCAGGAGGTGCCAGCCGCCGTCGTCGATGCGCGCGGCCGACAAGGCGCCGGAGGAGGGGCTGCCGGTCCCGAAGGCCCCGAAGACCGGCCGGCCGGTGTCGATGTACATCGTCCAGCCCTGGGCGATCCCGCAGGGGTTCGTCGTGGCGACGACCCCGACCCCGGAGCTGTTGGCCGGGAGGCGGACCCACGCGCTCACCGAGAAGGCCCCCGAGCCGAACTTGAGCGTCGGGCCGTACGGGATCGTGACCCGGTTGGTCCCGTTGAAGGCCAGGCAGCCGCCGTCGTGGCAGCTCGATCCGCTCATCCACGCGGGCGCGCCCGCGAGGGTGCCCGTGGCGCCGTTGCCGCCCGAGTCCGCGGCCGTGGTCGCGCCGCAGCCGTCGTTGAGCAGCCAGACGCCGCCCTTCGGCGGGGTGCAGGCGCCCGCCTGGCAGGAGTAGCCCGCCGCGCAGACGACGTTGCAGCCGCCGCAGTTGGCGGTGTCGCCGTTGAGGTTGACCTCGCAGCCGTTGCCCACGCTGCCGTCGCAGTCGCGGAAGCCGGCGTTGCACGACGCGACGCCGCAGGCGCTCGCGTAGCAGGCCGGGGTGCCGTTGGCGGTCACGCAGGCGAGGCCGCAGGCGCCGCAGCTGGTGGCGCTGCTGGTGGTGTTGGTCTCGCAGCCGTCGGCCGAGCTGGGGTTGCAGTTGGCGAAGCCGCCGGCGCAGGCCCCGAGCGAGCAGGAGCCCGCGGTGCAGACGCCCGCGCCGTTGGCGTAGGTGCAGGCGGCGCCGCAGCTGCCGCAGTGGGCGGCGCTGGCGTCGAGCGCCACCTCGCAGCCGTTGCTCGCGTCGTGGTCGCAGTCGCCGGTGCCCGCGACGCACACCGCCGTCGAGCAGGCGCCCGACACGCAGGTGCGCCCGAGGGTGCACACGACGCCGCAGCCGCCGCAGTTGGTGCGGTCAGCGTTGGCGTCGACCTCGCAGCCGTTGGTCGCGTCGTGGTCGCAGTCGCGCTGACCCGGGGCGCACGCGTAGCCGCAGGCGCTCGCGAGGCAGGTCGCGACCGCCGAGGGACGCGCCGGGCACACGGCGCCGCAGCCGCCGCAGTTGGTCGTGTCGGTCGCGCTCGAGACCTCGCAGCCGTTGCCCGCGAGGTGGTCGCAGTCACGGAAGTCCGCGTCGCACGAGCCCACCGCGCAGGCGCCGCTCACGCAGGCCGCGGTGCCGTTGGCGGTCGCGCAGGCGGTCGCGCAGGCGCCGCAGTGGGCGGCGTCGGAGGTCAGGTCGACCTCGCAGCCGTTGGCCGGGTCGCCGTCGCAGTTGGCCCAGCCCGCCGCGCAGGTCCCCATCGCGCAGGCCCCCGCGGCGCACGAGGCGGCCGCGTGCTCGAAGGAGCAGGCGTGCTGGCACGCGCCGCAGTGGGCGGTGTCCGTGGAGGTCGTGACCTCGCAGCCGTTGCCCTCGACGCCGTCGCAGTTGGCGAGCGGCGCGGTGCACGCCGTGGCCGAGCAGGCCCCCGCCACGCAGGTGCGACCCTGGGTGCAGGCGTTGCCGCACGCGCCGCAGTGGTCGAGCGACGAGCGGGTGTCGACCTCGCAGCCGTTGCCCGCGTCGCCGTCGCAGTCGGCGTGCGTCGCGTCGCAGGCGAAGCCGCAGCTGCCGCCGCAGGTCGCGGCGGCGTTGGGGGCGCCGGCGCAGGCGGTCGCGCAGGTTCCGCAGTGGGCGAGGTCGGAGGTCAGCGAGACCTCGCAGCCGTCGGCCGGGTTGCCGTTGCAGTCGGCCCAGCCCGCGTCGCAGGTGCCGAGCGCGCAGGCGCTGTTGCCGCACACGCCCGTCGCGTGGGCGTAGGTGCAGACGACCGCGCAGCCGCCGCAGTGGGTGGCGTCGGTGCCGAGCGCGACCTCGCAGCCGTTGGCCTGCTGGCCGTCGCAGTCGGCGAAGCCCTCGTCGCAGACGGCGAAGCCGCAGGCGCCGCCGATGCACTGGGGCGCCGCGTTGGCGAAGGCGCACGCGCGCCCGCAGGCGCCGCAGTTGCCGGTGTCGGTGGCCGGCGCGGTCTCGCAGCCGTCGGCCGGGAGCCCGTTGCAGTCGGCGTTTCCGCTCACGCACACGGCCGTCGAGCAGGCGCCCGACTGGCAGGTCGTGGCGTTGCGGCAGACCGTCGCGCAGGCGCCGCAGTGGCCGCCGTCGCTGGTGGTGTCGACCTCGCAGCCGTTGGCCGCGTCGCCGTCGCAGTCGGCGAAGCCGGCGTCGCAGGCGATCCCGCAGGCGCCGGCGCAGGTCGGCGTCGAGTGCGGGCCCGAGGCGCAGGTCACGCCGCAGGCGCCGCAGGAGGTGACCAGGGCGAGGTCGGTCTCGCAGCCGGCGGCGGCGTTGCAGTCGGCGAAGCCCGCGGCGCAGGCGCCCACGGCGCAGGCGCCCGCGGCGCAGGCCGGCGTCGCGTTG
>JAQBQI010000762.1 GCA_028287085.1 Myxococcaceae bacterium | reverse complement strand
CCACGCCGCCGCCAGCGCGCGCTCGCCCGCCGGGTCGTGCGCGCCGAGCGCCGCGACCGCCGCCACCACCGCCTCGATGGCCTTGCGCAGCGGCACGCCGTAGAGCTCGTGGGTCGTGTCGACGCCCTGCGCCACCAGCGCGCGCAGCACCGCCGCCGTCGCCCGCAGCCGCCGCAGCTCGCTGTCGGCGCCGAGCGCCGCGTCGTCCCAGAGGCCCGACGCGAGCTGCCGACCGAAGACCGCGCCGAGATCGTCGGCCGCGCCCTTCGCCGGAGCCGGGGCGGCCTGCTCGGCCGGCATCCCGAGCTCGTCGCCTGCGTCGTAGACCGCGTCGCGCGCGGCCTCCTTCTTCATCTTCGCGCGCTCGGACCGCGCCCCCTGCGGCGCGGGCGGCGGCGCGGGCGGCATCATCATCCGCGCCGCCTGCACCATCATCATCGGCGCCGGCTGCATCAGCGGCGGCGCCGCACCCGCCGGCGGCGCCGCCCGCTTGCGCGCGCCCGTCTTGTTGACGTGCATCCCGCCCCCGCCGCGCGTCACCTCCTCGGCCTCCGCCCGCTCGGCGTCGAACATCGCCCACCCCGCCGGCAGCCCCACCGGGACCACCACCGTGTCGGGCGCCCCGCTCGCGCGCCGGTCGCCCGTGCGCTGCTCCACCACCACGAAGGACGTGTACCGCGAGGCGATCCCGTGCTCGACCGCGATGGCCGTGATGCGCGCCTTCATCGTCTCGGCGCGGCGCCCCTCGACGCGGGCGTCTTCGAGGTCGCGGATGCGCTCGGCCGCCCAGAGCTTCGCCACCACCGGCCGCGACACCTGCTCGGGCAGGTCGACCGGAACGCTCAGCGCGAAGGCCTCGCCGCGCCACCTGCCCGCGATCTCCGCGGTGCCGCCGCCCCCGCGCCCGTAGCGCGCCAGCAGCGACCACGGCTCGCCGTCGACCAGGTCGGGCGTGCGCGCGGGCGCCGCCTCGCCCACGTCGACGCCGACCCAGCGCACCGTCACGTCGGTCACCCGCGGCGCCACCGCGCGCGCGAACTGCGCCACCACCTTCTCGTCGATGCGCTCGCCGGGGTGGATGAACTCCACCGCGCCGCCCGTCTCCCGCGCGAGGTCGCGCAGGAGCGCGTCGCTCACGTTGGTGCCGATGCCGAACGAGTACACCCGCGCCCGCGACGCCCCGCGGCGCTTGAGCACCGCCTGGAGGATCTCGTCCTCGTTGCCCACCTGCCCGTCGGTGAGCAGCACCACCGCGCCGCTGGTGCCGGCCATCGTCGTCGCCAGCGCCATCGGCTCCAACAGCTCGGTGCCGCCGTTGGCGACGAGCGCGTCGATCCACCGGTCGGCGGCCGCCATCGACGACTGCGTGAAGGGCGTGGGCTCGCGCTCGAAGCACGTATGCGAGCTCGAGAACGCGATCACGTTGAAGCGGTCGCCCGCCCGCAGATGCCGCAGGCACAGCCGCAGCGCCGCGCGCGCCTCGCGGATCGAGTCGCCCTCCATCGACCCCGACACGTCGACCACGAAGACCACCGTCTCGCCGCGCGACCCGTGGCCCCCGTAGCCCGCGAGGTCGGGCACCACCGAGAGCGCGAGGTAGCCGTCGCTGCCCGGCGAGCAGTGCGCGACCACGCCCGCGGCCTGCGTCGCCGCCGCGCCCGCGCCGTGGGCCGTGAGCACCACGTCGCGGTCGAGCGCCACCTCGGCCTGCGCGAAGCGCACCCGCACGCGCGTGCCCTCGGCGACGGCCGTGATGGCGTGCGAGGGCGAGGCCACCGTGACCGCGCGCCCGAGGTCGAAGAGCAGGTCGAGCTTCAGCCCGTAGCCCACCTCGGCGACGCGCGGCGGCGTGATGCGGTCGGCGTCGGGCACGCGGTCGGTCGGCCCGCTGGAGCCGTGCGCCGTGCGGTCGCCCGTGGGCGCGCCGGGGATGTACCGCGGCGCCACCAGGGTGGGGATCATCCAGCGGAGCGAGCCCTCGTCGGCCGTGACGCGCTGCACGTACTCGACCTCGACGAGGGTCTCCTCGCCCGGCAGCAGGTTGCCCACGGTGGCGGTGAAGACGTTGGCGCGCTCCTGCTCCAGCAGCGCGGCGCCGTGGCCCGCGAAGACGGCGTCGTCGTACTGCCGGAAGGCCGCCTCGCGCTCCTTCACGGCGCCCTCGAGCCGGCGCCCGTCGCAGGTCATGGCGAAGCCCGTGAGCGTCGCGTCGGCGGGCAGGGGAAAGGTGTAGACCGCCTCGATGGCCTTGCGCGACTCGTTGCAGTAGCGCTGCCGGACGCGCACCCGCGCGTGGGCGCCGAGCACCTCGCCGTCGACCTCGACGCCCTTCAACGGAACGGCGTCACCGTGGGTGGAGTGGAGTCCTGGGTTCATCGTGATCCTTTCGGGGGCGGGCAGTGGCGCAGGAGGGAGTCGGCGAGCGCCCGGACCTCCGGGGTCGCGGTGTCGGAGACGATCAACTCGAGCCCGGGCGCGAGCCGGTGGCGGGTGACCCGCTCGACCGCGGGCGGGGCTTCGACGGCGGCCGGCGAACGTGACACCACCGCTGGCGCGTCGACCCCGTCGGGCACCCGGCCCTTCGCGATGCGGGCGATCTCCTCGGCCGAGCGCGACGCCAGCGTCGCCTCGATGGCGTCGAGGGGGAGGTGCCGCTCCTGGAGCACCCGGATGGCCCGCAGCCGGTGCAGGTGGCCCTCGTCGTAGGCCGTGTCGGGGCCCTTGAATTCCGGGGCGGGGAGCAACCCCCGCTGCACGTAGTAGCGCACCGTGCGCGGGGAGACCCCCGCCCGCTCGGCGAGCTCGTCGAGCTTGAAGCGCTGTGGCCGACCGTCGTTCATCTCGGGGCCCATGCTGCAACCTGCCAGCTTCACTGTCAAGTCGACAGTCTGCCTTCGGGTATCGTCGTCGCACCGGTCGTGCCCTTCGCCGTCGTCATCACCCGCCTCGCCCAGGAGTACGACCCCGGGAGCTACCGCACGGCGCCGTCGCGCCGGGCGATCGACCCGTCGCGGTGGCTGCCGCCGCTGGCCGAGCGGCTGGGGGTGGCGGCCTACGACCTGCGGCTACGGCTGACGGGCGAGTCGCCGTGGGTGATCGCGACGCTGCGTCTGCGCGGCGACGCCGAGGCGCTGACGGCCGACCTGCGCGCGGCGGGCTTCGGGGCGGTGTGCTGCGACGTCGACGCGCGGCCGTGGGCGTCGCCGGGCGACCTGTCGCTGGCCCTGGACGACGAGGGCCTGTCGCTGGCGCCGGGCGGCGCGCGGGTGGCGTACGCGGCGGTGGCGCTGGTGGTGGTGGCGACGCTCGACGCCGAGCACGGCGACGAGTCGATCGAGCGGGTGGTGCGGGCGCCGCGGCAGGGGGTCGACGCGCCGGTGATCGAGGTGTCGCGCTTCTCGTACGCGCGCAAGCGGCAGCGGGTGATGTACCTGCGCGGCGGCGCCGAGGGGGTGGCGCTGCGCTTCGAGCAGGACTCGCTGCGCACGACGGGCGTGGCGGGCCTGACGAGCCGCGAGCGCTTCGACCGGGTGGTGGCGGCGGTGCGCGCGCGCTGCCCGGGGGCGCGCTTCGACGAGCGCTTCGTGGAGGG
>JAQBQI010000712.1 GCA_028287085.1 Myxococcaceae bacterium | reverse complement strand
GTCGTCGGCCACGCCGTCGCGGTCGGCGTCGGCCACGGGGCAGCCCGGGCGGGCGGCGTCGGGGCGCTCGCCCGCCGCCACGTCGACGCAGCGGTCGTCGGGGTCGAGCACGCCGTCCTGGTCGGTGTCGGCGATGGGGCAGCCCGGCCGGGCCTCGTCGGGGTGCGCGCCCGCCGCCGCGTCGACGCACTGGTCGTCGCTGTCGGTGACGCCGTCGCCGTCGTTGTCGGGGTCGGGGCAGCCGTCGGAGTCCTCGTGGTTGTCGACGTCCTCGGGCTCGTCGCGGCAGCGGTCGCTCGCGTCGAGCACGCCGTCCTGGTCGTTGTCGGGGTCGGGGCAGCCGTCGTCGTCCTCGAAGTCGTCGCGGTCCTCGGCCTGCGTGCGGCAGCGGTCGTCGGCGTCGACGACGCCGTCGCGGTCGGCGTCGTTGCCCCGCGGCGCGTACGAGACGCCCACGAGCGCGCGCCACGCCGGCACGAGCGGCGCGGTGGCCAGCGGGGCGGCGCCGCCCGCGATCAGCTCGATGTCGCCCGCCTCGTCGGTGGCGTAGCGCAGGCCGGCGAAGAGTTCCTGCGTGGTGGCGGTGTTGAAGTCGGCGCGGGTCACCAGCGGGAGCGTGTTGAGGTACTCGACCGACAGCCCGAGGCGCGCGACGGGGCGCACCGCGAGGCCGACGCCGAGCACGCCCACGCTGCCCACCGCGAGGTCGGCGATGGTCGAGGTCTCGCGCAGGCGCGCGCCGACGTTGGCGGTGACCGAGAGGTAGCGGCTGCGGTAGTCGACGACGACGGTGGGCGCGAAGGTCGCGCTGGCGCTGCCGTTGAAGCCCTTGGAGTCGCCGAAGGGGATGGCCGCGCCGACGTCGAGGCGCAGGCCCAGGCCGCGGGCGTCGGCGGTGCGCTCGCGCTGCACGATGGCCCACGAGAGCTCGACGCGGATGTCGCGCAGGGCCGTGTCGCCGAGCGCCGCGGCGCCCGGGGCGTTGACCGCGCGGGCGCCGTCACCCGACTGCGCGAGCACCACGGGGATGGCCGCCGAGAGCTGCAGGCGCCCGAGGATGCCCACCGACCAGAGGAAGTCGGTGGTGATGGCGTAGTCGACGGCGGCGCGGCGGTCGGCGGGGTTGGCGATGGGCGTGAGGGTGAGGGGCTGGCGCATCGCGTGGGCGAGCAGGCCGAAGCCCACCGCGCCGGAGGGGGACACCATCGCGCTGCGCAGGGCGACGTGGTCGGTGGGGCCGGCCGCGGGCCACCAGGTCTGGGCGTCGATCGAGGTGTCGGTGCCGACGGTCTGCGCGCGCGCGACGGAGGGCGCGAGGGTGAAGCAAAGGGCGGCGGCGCCGAGCGCCGGCCGCGACCACATCGAACGATCCACTGAACACCTCGTCATCGGCCACCAGGCCCGGAGCAGGGAAGGCACCAGAACCGCCAGTACGATGCCGCTAGCGGGCGGAGTAGACCGCGCCCGGCGACACGTTGAGGGTCACGGGCGCCCCGCCGCGGTCGAGCGTGAGGGCGACCGCGCGGAGGCTCGCCCGGTCCATCGACTGGTGGGACTCGACCTCGCCGAGGTCCTGCACGCGGCGGTTGTCGATCGCGACGATGCGGTCGCCCGCGCGCAGGCCCGCCGCGGCGCCGGGGCCCGCGGGCTCGACCTGGAGCACCTGGAGGTAGTCCTCGTGCACCTCGAAGGTGACGCCCATGCCGAAGCGCGGCGCGGGCGGGCGCGCGGCCAGCCGCAGGAAGGCGTTGCGCTGGTAGCGGATGACCCAGTTGCCGCCGTCGAGGGCCGACGAGGGCACGCCGGTGACCTGCTCGGCGCCGACGGGCTGGTCGCTGAGGCCGTCGTCGTCCCAGAGCTCGAAGCGCAGCACGCTGTCGGGGCGCACGCGCAGCGTGACCTCGGCGTTGGTCCACTCGGGGTGCAGGGAGTTCGTCACCACGGGGGTGCGAAACACCTCGACCCCGTCGCGCAGGATCACCGCGTAGAGGTCGGGCTCGCCGTCGCTGTCCCACGGCTGCCCGTCGGTGCGGCTCGGCGGGAGCTCGGCCGAGAGCACGGTCACCGTGCGCACGTCGTCGGGGGGCGGGGCGATCGAGCGCTCGGAGACCAGCTCGGCGGGCACCGCGCGCGTGGCGGTGGTGTAGCGGGGAAACACGGCGCCGCACCCGACGAGCAAAGGCGCCGACGCGAGCGCGACCACGAGGAAGCAACGGGTTGAGGCCATTTCTCCGCGGGAGGATAGGCATAGCCGGGGGGGAGGTTCCAGGGCTAAGCCGACGCGATCGGGGCCTCGTGCGGGGGCGGCGGGTCGCGCTAGCTTCGGCGCGGCAAAAATGAGCGAAGACGACCGACTGCACGACGCGCGCATCCCCGACATCGGCGGCGTCCACCCCGCCGAGCGGATGTTCCGGGTGAACTGGGTGGCCTCGGAGTTCCGCTCGCCGAGCGGCATCCCGCTGCTCACGGCCGACTACGTCTCGCGCCTCGGCCGCGCGGTGCGCCTCGTCGACCTGCGCTCGCCCGAGGAGCTCGCCGGCCCGCTCGGCTACATCCCGGGCTCCGACTGGCTGCAGGGCGATCAGGCCCTCCGGGTGTTGGCGGAGCTCCCCGACGACGACCCCGTGGTGCTCGTCTCGCGCGGCGGCGAGCGGGCGGGCGCCCTCGCCTTCGCGCTCGAACAGATGGGCAAGCGCTTCGTCGCGGCCCTCTTCGGCGGCGTGCTCGCGTGGCGCCAGGTGGGCCTGCTCACCGTGCGCGACCCGGAGATCTTCACCCGCCACGGGGTGCTGCGCCCCGCGCGCGCCACCTGGCAGCCCTCGAAGGGCAAGCTCGCGGCGGCGGACATCGAGGCCCACCTCGGCGACCCCCGCTCGCTGCGCTGGATGAAGGTCGCCGCGCTGCTCGTCAACGGGCGCCTCTCCTGCGTCGACGGCCGCGACGACAGCGGCGTGATGGGGACGCCCGGCGGCGACGCGGGGGAGTTCCTGCTGGCGCTCGCGGCGCTCGAACGCGTGACGGGGCAGCTGCTCGACGACACCACGATGCACACGCTGCTGCTGCGCCGGCTCGACGCCTTCGGGCGCTTCTACCTCCACACCGACGTCAACGCCTCCAACACCCTCATCGAGGCGCTGCGCGCCGACCACCGCTTCAACGCCGCGCTCGCGAAGGTGTCGCACCCGCTGGAGTGGCGGCGCTTCATGCAGAGCCCCCCCGCCGCGGTGCGCTCGGCGCTGCTCGAGCACATGATGGAGCCGCAGCACCTCGGGTGCGGGCACCTGCGCCTCGCGCTCCAGCACCCCGAGCGCTACGGCGTCCGGCCGAAGCTCATCGAGGCCTTCCTGCGGTCCTTCCTCTCGCTGCGCTGGCAGGGCCACGAGGACAACGAGATCGCCGTGCTCCCCGGCGGCCACGCCGAGGGCGCCGTGGTGAACATCGTGGTCGAGGGCGGGGTCGAGGCCTTCTCGAAGATCCCGCTGGTGTCGCCGATGGCCGAGGGGTCGCAGATGTTCATCAACCACCCGCAGGTGGCCGGCTTCCTGCGCGACCAGGTGGCGCGCTTCCTCGCGCACCAGGGCGACCTGGTGGCGCTCGGCGCC
Organism: Myxococcaceae bacterium; assembly: GCA_028287085.1. Classification (GTDB taxonomy): domain Bacteria; phylum Myxococcota_A; class Polyangia; order Polyangiales; genus SCUS01. Next base: position 3,943 of record JAQBQI010000712.1, on the reverse strand, counting down.
GGCGGCACCGCCGAGCTCAACGCCGTGCTCGCGGAGCTCGGCGCGGTGCAGCTCGGGCACACCCTCTCGTCGCTCGCGGCGGGTCTGCCGATCTACGAGGTGCGCTTCGCCGACAGCGCCGCGCACGTGACCGCGACGGGCCACGTCGGCGCGGGCTGAACTGCCGCTCACTCACATCAGGATGCCGCGCGCGTCGGCCTGCGGGAGCGTGGGCACGCCCTGCTCGCCGAGGCGCTGGCGCAGGTTGATCTCGATGGTCTTCGACATCGCGCCCAGCGGCAGGCCGTTCCAGAACATGGTGAAGGGGTCTTCGAGCACGCGGCCGGCCTCGCTGATCAGCGAGAACGAGCTGCACACGAGGAGGTTCATCGGGACCGTGAACCACCCGAGGTCGCGCACGAGGGCGAAGGGCAGCAGGCAGCCGAAGGCCAGGATGAGCCGCTCGGCGATGAAGCCGTAGCCGCGCGGGAAGGGCGTCTTCTTGATGCGCTCGCAGCCGCCCTGCACGTCGTGGAGGTTGCCGAGGATGCGGTCGAAGGTCTGGAGCCGCAGGTCGGACAGGGCGCCCGCGTCGCAGGCGGCGGTGAGGGCCATGCGCTGGGTGTGGAGCAGCGCGAAGGCCGCGTTGCGCTCGCCGGCGAGGGCGGCGCGCTCGGCCTCGTCGGTGAAGGCGACGACGTCGGCGTCGGCGAAGGGGTCCTGGTCGCGCAGGGCGCAGCGGAGCGCGTGGGCGAAGGCGATCTGGCGGCGCACGACGGCGCGCGCGAGCTCCGGGGCGAGGGTGGCGACGGCGAGCGAGGCGAGGTCGCGGGCGTTGTTGATGAGCCGGCCCCAGAGCTGGCGGCCCTCCCACCAGCGGGCGTAGCCGTGGTTGGAGCGGAAGCTCACGAAGATGCCGATGGCCCCGCCGACGACCGCGATGGGCGTCGCCGGCAGGTGCAGGTGCGTCCACCGCGGCACGACGTGGAGGAGCTGCGCGAGGGCGCCGGTGGCGACGAAGAGCAGCGAGTTGCGCCACTGCCACGCGAGCAGACGAAAGACCGAGCCCTGGTTGCTGACGATCATTGGCGGCCGCGAGGAGTACCAGCGACGCGCCCGTCGGGCGAGGGCGACGGGGGCGCGCGAAGCTGGTCTACACTCGCGGCGAGGAGGCCCCCTCGATGGCGTGGACCGGTCGGCTCGTTCGCGTCGGCGCGCTGATCGGCGTGGTCACCGGCCGCGCGTACGCGCAGGAGCCGCCCGCGGGCGCGGTGGTGCGCATCGAGTCGCCGGCCGCGGGCATCGTCGACGCGTCCGAGACGGTGCGCCTGCGGGCCACGGTGTCCGACGCGACCGTGTCGACGGCGCAGCTCGATTTCAACGGCGTCGCCTACGAGGTCCCGGTCGACCGCGGGGTGGTGGAGGAGGAGCTCGTGCCGATCCCGGGCAACAACCGGGTGGTGCTCGCGGTGCGCAGCGGCGCGGTCACGGCGCGCGCGTCGACGACCTTCTTCCTGCGGGTGCCGAACCATCTCCACCTCCCGGTGCCGCCCATGCACGTCGTGATGAGCTGGGACTCGGGCGGATCGGGCCTCGAATTGGCGGTGTCCCGGCTCTGCCGCGGGGGCTCCGAGGAGTGCGAGCTGGCGGGACGCTTCTACGGGAGCTGGCGGGGACTCACCCGCGCGGACGGCGCCTTCGGGATGCAGTGCTTCACCGCGAGCGCGCCGATCGCGGCGGGGCGCTACCGGGTGCGGGTCGTGACGCCGGCGTCGCAGGGGTCCGACGAGTCGGACGCGTGGGATCGATCGATCGCGACCCTCGACGAGGCCGAACGCGATCTCGCCGCGGCGCCACCGGGCGACCGCGCCGGGCTCCTCGATCGGCGCCGTCGGGCGATCGCCGACCTCGATCGCTGGGCGCAACCGACGACGCTGCAGACGCGCGTACACGTGGACGTCGTGCTGTTCGCCAACACCCCGCGGGAGCGCAGGTGGCGCTTCGATCGCGTGGTGCAGCGCCTGGGTCGGAGCCCGCTCGTGGGCGGATTCGAGATCACCGAGGCGATGCTTCGCGCCGCCGACGAAGCGGAGGATGGGCGGTGAGTCGGCGCTGGCTGCGCAGCGTCGCGCTCGTCGGTGTCCTGCGTGCGGGGCCCGCCGCCGCTGACCCCTACCCCTCGCCGACGGCGTGGGCGACCAACTTCCCGCGCCGGCCGTTCCTCGTCCTCGACGCGCCCGCGAGGGGACTTCCGGGCGCGGCGCCGCTTCTGCGACTGCACACCACGCTCGTGGGGCCGGTCGCCGTCGCGACCTACCGCGTGACGGCCCCGCGCTCGGTCCTCGCGTCGCCGCCCGGTGACGCGCCGGTCCGGGTCGCGGACACGGAGGTCGGCGCCGAGGCCGAGAGGCTGCTGGTGGGCTCTGGCCCGCTCCCCCGCCGCGGCGCGCGACTGGAGCTCGTCGCGACCGCCACGACCCACCCCAGCGCCCGCCCCCCGACCCGGCCCGAGGACGGCGAGGCCGACCGGGACGACGAGAGTCTCTGGGGATCGACCTCGCAGCCGTGGCTCACCCGCAGCGTCCCGATCGGCGCGCTGCCGTCGGGCCTCTACCTCGTGCGCGTCCTGGCGGGAGGATGGGCGTCGTCGGCGCTGGTTTCCGTCGGCACCCTCACCGCGCTCGTCCGCCGCGGGGACGGCACCGACCACGTGGTGGTGACCGACGAAGAGGGTGCGCCACAACCGGGCGTCGCGGTGAGCCGCGCCGACGGCGAGGCCATCGACGGCGAGGGCGTCACCGACGCGCGCGGCGAGGTCACCTTCCCCGCATCGGAGGCCATCGAGGTCCGCTACGTGGCCGAGCGGGGCGCCGACGTCGCGTGGGCCGACGTCGCCCACGTGCGCGCCGACGCGTGCGACGTGCGGGTCGAGCTGGTCACCGGTCGCCCCGCCTGTCGCATCGGCGAGCGCCTCGACGTGCGCGGTTACGTCCGCGGCTGTGACGCGGGCGCCGACGCGCCGCTCGCTCACGAGCCCGTCGAGATCGACTCGCCCGGCGGGCCCATCAGCGTCACCACCGGTGCCGACGGGAGTTTCGTGGCCGCGCTTCGCGGCGGCGGCGAGCTGGTCGTCCGCGTCCGGGGAGTCGAACACCGGCGCACCCTGCGCGCGTTCGGCGACTACAACTTCGCGACGCACCCGGTCTACCTGCGCTTCGATCGCCCGTGGGCCGCCCCGGGCGAGACCGTGACGGCGACCGTCGCCGACGAGCGCGGCGCCTGGCCGCGCGACGCGCAGGTGCGCTACGCCGTGGGCGACGTGAGCGGGCGCACCCGCATCGCCCCGGGCTACCCGGGCGTGTTCACCTTCGTGATGCCGCCGACGACCGCGCCGCTCGCGCGCGTCGCGGTGCGCGCCGAGGTCGGCGACGTCAGCCTGACCACGTTCACCGACGGTGCGCTGTGGACGGGGACGCAGCGCGAGCGCTTCGACCGCCCCGCGGAGTGGGTCGAGGCCGTCACCTCGCGCGACCCGGGGGCGACCCTCGGCGCCCCGCGGGTGCCGCTCGACGTGACGCTCGACCGCGCGTTCGTGCCGCCCGGCGAGACGCTGGGGGTCGGCCTTCGCGCGCCCGCGCTCGGGGCCACGCTGCTCACGCTGGAGCGCGGGGACCTGTGGGCCTCGACCGTGGTGCCCGCGGGGGTGACGCGCGCCGAGCTGCCGGTCCCCGCCGGGGCGCGCGGCCTCGCGACGGTGGTGGCGACGCACGTCCATCGCGGCGAGGTGAGCACGGCGGCCACGGACGTCGAGGTCGAGACGTCGCGGCGCTTCGGGCTCCGCGTGACGGCCGACGCGCTCAGCTACGCGGCGGGCGGGCGGGCCCACGTGACGGTCGCCGCGCGCGCCCCCGACGGCCGCGCCCACGACGCGACGGTCACGCTCTGGGCCGCCGACGCGGCGTGG
>JAQBQI010000603.1 GCA_028287085.1 Myxococcaceae bacterium | reverse complement strand
GTGATGGGCGAGGTCGACGCGGCGGCGGTGCTGGCGGTGCTGCGCGCCGAGCGGGCCGAGGCGCGGCGCTGCTACGAGGACGCGCTGCGGGGCGACGCGCGCCTGCGGGGGAGGGTGGAGGTGCGCTTCACGCTGTCGGTCGACGGGCGCGTCACGCACGCGGTGGCGTCGGGGCCACCGGGCTTTCGGGCGGTGGGGCACTGCATCGTCGGGCACCTGCGGCGCCTGCAATGGCCCGCGGCGCGCGGCGGACCGGTGGACTTCGTCTTCCCCTACGCCTTCGCCCCGGCGGGGTGAGCGGCGGCGAGCGTTGGCCGCCGGGCAACGCGGGGTTGCGTCTTTGGTGACTGGTGAGACCCCGCGCGCGGACGCACCTTCGGCACGTCATCGAGCGGCGCCGGGGAGTGGGTCCCCGGGCGCCGACACCGTTTCATTCAAGTCACTCTACGGAGAAGATTCCATGAGCAGCGCCAAGTACGTCATCGACGCCTCGCACTCGCACGTCTCGTTCTCGGTCCGCCACCTGATGATCTCCAACGTGCGCGGGGAGTTCGCGAAGTTCAGCGGTGAAGCCAGCTACGACCCGGAGCACCCGGAGAGCACCACCGCGACGGCCACCATCGAGCTCGCGTCGATCAACACCCGCGAGGAGAAGCGCGACGCCCACCTCCGCAGCGCCGACTTCTTCGACACCGACAACCACCCGAACATGACCTTCACGTCGAAGAGCGCGAAGAAGAGCGGCGACGGCCTCACGATCGAGGGCGACCTCACCATCCGCGGCACCACGAAGCCCGTCACGCTCGTCGTCGAGGAGATCACCAACGAGGGCAAGGATCCGTGGGGCAACACCCGCATCGGCGCCTCGGCCCACACCAAGATCAAGCGCTCGGACTTCGGCATCACCTGGAACGCCGCGCTCGAGGCCGGCGGCGTGGTGGTCGGCGACGAGGTGAAGATCCAGCTCGAGGTCGAGCTCATCAAGCAGGCGTAGTCGTCCCCCCTTCCGCCGCGGCGGGCGCGCCGGCGCCGGGCGCTCCCTCCTGTGCGACACTCGGCGCCAACCCCCGCGATGCGCGCCCTGCCGTGGCTTCTCCCGCTGTTCCTCGTCGCGTGCGGCGTCCCTCTCCCCGACGACGCGCCCGCCGACACTCCCACCGACAGCCCCAGCGATGTCCCCGACGCGCGTGACGCGCCTGACGCGCGCGACGCTGCGACCATCGACGCCGCCGTCGACCGACCCGATGCCGTCATCGATCGCCCCGACGTGGCCGCCGATCGTCCCGTCGCCCGCGACGTGGTCGCGCCGCCCGACGTGCCGCCCGCGGTCGACGTCCCCGCCGACGCGCCGCCGCCTTCCCCACCGGGACCGGTGCTCTACCCCTCGGGCCAGCGCCACTCGCCGCTCACGCCCGACCTCGCCGCGCGCCTGCGCGCCATCTCCGCGCGCGGCCCCGCGCTCGCTGACAACGTCTTCTCGAAGGTCGGCGACTCCATCACGGTGAGCACGTCCTTCATGGCCTGCTTCGCCTCGACCACCGGCGTCGACCTCGGCGGCCGCGAGCACCTCCGCCCCACCCTCGACCTGTACCGCGGCGGCGCGGTCGGCGGCACCGACCCCTTCCGCCGCGTCAGCCTCGCCGCCACCGTCGGCTGGAGCGCCTCGGCCGCCCTCGCCGGAACCCCCTCCGCCCTCACCCGCGAGCTCGACGCCGCCCGCCCCGGCGCCGCGGCCGTGATGTTCGGCACCAACGACATCCAATCGCGGGACGTCTTCCGCTACGGCGCCAACCTCCTCGACCTCACCGACCAGCTCATCGCCCGCGGGGTGGTGCCCATCCTGTCGACGGTTCCGCCGCGCGACGACAGCGCCGACGCCGACCTCTGGGTGCCGCGCTACAACGCCGTCGCGCTGGGCGTCGCGCAGTCGCGCGGCGTGCCGCTCGTCGACCTCCACGGCGCGCTCGTGCCGCTCGCGGCGCACGGCCTCGGGCCCGACCACCTGCACCCCAACACCTACGCCACCAGCGCCGGCTACCGCGCCTGCGCCCTCACGCCCGACGGCCTGCGCTTCGGCTACAACAACCGCAACCTGCTCACGCTCGAGGCGCTGCACCGCGTCGCCGAGGTGACCCTCCGCGGGCGCCCCGCCCCCGACGCCGACGCCCCGCGCCTCCGCGGATCGGGCTCCCACGCCGACCCCTTCGTGATCCCCTCGCTGCCCTTCGCCGACGCGCGCAACACCACCACGGGCGGGGCGCGCGTCTTCGACCGCTACGCGTGCCGCCCGACGGCCGACGAGTCGGGGCCGGAGTTCGTGTACCGCTTCACCGTCACCCGGAGCACCAACGTGCGGGCCATGGTCATCACGCGCGGCGCGACCGACGTCGACGTGCACCTCCTGGGCGCGGCGGCCACCGCCGAGGCCTGCGTCGCCCGCGACGACCGGGTCATCGCTACCACCCTCGCGCCCGGCACCTGGACCTTCTCCCTCGACACCTTCGTCAGCGCCGGCGCCGCCCGCGCCGGCGAGTACCTCCTGGTCATCGTGCAGGACCCCTGACGTCGTGTGATATGGCTGCGGCCATGATCGACATCGTCATCGAGGGAGCGGGCCGCAACGCCCTGGGCACGCCGGTCTTGACGGCCCTGCGCGACGCGCTGCGGGCGGCGGGCGACGAGCCGGTGCTGCTGCGCGGCGCGGGCGGGGCCTTCTCCGCGGGGCTGAACCTGAAGGAGCTCGCGACCCTCGACGAGCCCGCGATGGAGCGCTTTCTCTCGCTGCTGGAGGAGACCTTCGAGGCGCTCTACCTGCACCCGGCGCCGGTGGTGGCGCTGGTCGAGGGCCACGCCATCGCCGGCGGGACGGTGCTCGCCCTCTGCTGCGACTGGCGCGTCGCGGCGGCCGACGAGCGGGCGCGCCTCGGGCTCAACGAGGTGGCGCTGGGGCTGCAATTCCCGCCGAAGACCTGGGCGATCGTGAACGCGCGGCTGCCGGCGACGACGCGCGAGCAGGTGCTGCTGGGCGCCGGGCTGCACCCGCCCTCGGAGGCGCTGCGCCTGGGGCTGCTCGACGAGGTGACGGCCGACGCCGAGGCCCGCGCGCGGGCGGTGCTGGCGGCGCT
>JAQBQI010000600.1 GCA_028287085.1 Myxococcaceae bacterium | reverse complement strand
GCGCTGCCGTCCGCGCTGCTCCGCCGGGTGCGCTGCGACGGAACCTACGCGCTCGTCGCGCAGCCCGACGGCACGACGCTCCGTCGCGTCGAGGGGGTGCTGACGGTGCGCGCGCCGCTGGTGGGGGCGGCCGCCGAGGCCCGCGTCGCGGCGATGCTGCGCGCGCTCTTCGACGCCGAGGCGGCGCTGCTGGTCGAGGGCCTCGGGTGAGCGGCGAGCACCCCTACGACCTGGTGATCGTGGGCGCGGGCGTGTCGGGGCTGTGCCTCGCGCGGGCGCTGCTCGCGGCGCGGGGGCCGTGGTCGATCGCGCTGGTCGACGGGGCGCGCGACGACGACGCCTTCCGGGCGCTGTCGATGTGGTCCGAGGGGCCGACGGCGCTCGACGCGCTGGTGCGCCACCGGTGGCGGCGCCTGGTCGTGGCCGACGAGGGCGGCGGGGCGAGGGTCGTGGCGCTCGGGACGCACACGTACCAGACGCTGTTCTTCGCCGAGCTGCAGCGCGAGGTGCTGGCGGCGCTGCGGGCCGACCCCCGGCACCGGGTGATCGACGGGCGCGCGGGCCCGCTGCGCACCGACGGGGAGCGGGTGCGGGTCGCCGTCGGCGCGGAGGAGCTGTCGGCGCGGTGGGGCTTCGACAGCCGCTTCCACCGCGAGGAGCTCGCGGCGCCCGACCCGATGGGGGCGCTGCTCTGGCAGCGCTTCCACGGCGTCGAGGTGCGCTGCGGGCGCGACGCGTTCGACCCGACGGCGGCGGTGTTCCTCGACTTCCGCGCGGAGCTGCCGGCGGGGACGGCCTTCGCGTACGTGCTGCCCTTCTCGGCGCGCGAGGCGCTGGTCGAGCTGGTGAGCGTCGCGCCCGTCGACGCCGAGACCGCGCTGCGCCGCTACCTCGCGCGGGTGCACGGGGTCGAGGCGCCCGAGGTCGTGGCGCGCGAGTCCGGGCTGAGCCCGCTGACGGCGCGGCGCTTCGACGCCTTCGACGGGCCGCGCGTCCGCCGCATCGGCATCGCCGGCGGGCGCATGAAGGCGTCGACGGGCTACGCGCTCACGCGCATCCTCGACGACAGCGCGGCGATCGTGCAGGGCTTGCAGCGGCGCGGCGACCCGATGGTCGCGCCGCCCGAGCGGCGGGGGTACCGGTTGCTCGACGCGGTGTTCCTGACGCTGTGGGCGCGCTGGCCCGCGCGGATGCCGGCGGTCTTCGCGGCGATGTTCGGGCGGGTGTCGCCCGACCGGGTGCTGCGCTTCCTCGACGAGCGGGCGTCGGCGTGGGACCTCGTCGCGCTGGTCGCGCGCCTGCCGCTGTGGCCCTTCCTGCGGGCGCTCGCGGCGTGGGTGGCGGGGCGGGCGCTTCGGCGGAAGTCTTGACCCGGGGGCGGGGATGGCGGCCGTATCGGGCCATCACCGATGACGCGCACCCTGCTCTGTTCGACCGTGGCTCTTACCCTGCTGGCATCGTGCGCCGACGAGGCCCCGGTGAGGCCCGCGATGTTGAGCGGCGACGCGGCCTTCGTGTTCAGCGACGCGAGCGTGGTGGGCGGCGACGTCGGCGTGGCCACCGACCGGGGCGCGGCCACCGACGCGGCGGGAGCGACGGACGCCGTCCGCGCGACGGACGTAGGCAACGCGACGGATACGGGCGCGGCGTCGGACGCGGGCGGCGCGACGGACGCGGGCGCGGCGTCGGACGCCGGGGCGACGAGCGATCGCGGCACCGCGACGGACGCGGGCAGCACCGCGTCGGACGTCGGCAGCACCGCGACGGACGTCGGCAGCACGGCGACGGACGCGGGCAGCGCGGCGACGGACGCGGGCGTCTGCGCGGCGGGCGCGACGTCGTGCGCGACGCCGGGGGGAGGGCGCGTGTGCGCCAACCTCACGGTGGAGACGGCGCACTGCGGGTCGTGCGACGTGCAGTGCTGCGGGGTGACCGATCGCTGCGTGGCGGGGGTCTGCACGTCGCGCTGCCCGACGCTGATGGAGTCGTGCCCCGCGGCGCCCGCGGCCGACGCCGGCTGCGTCGCGACCCGCTGCGTCGACGTCTCGGTCGACGACCTCAACTGCGGCGCGTGCGGGCACGCCTGCGCCGACGGCGAGGGGTGCGTGAGCGGTCACTGCATCTGACGGGGCGGGTCTCCGTCCGCTCCGCCCGCGGGGGCGGTCGGCGCGAGGGTCACCGGGGCGATCGAGCGAATGGCGACCGGGCGCGCGGGCGCGGGGAAGTCCGCGAGCACCTCGGCGATCACCCGGTTGGTGTCGAAATAGACCTGCCAGTAGTAGTCGTTGTTGCAGTAGGGCCGCACGCACAGCACCGGGCCGAACTCGTTGAACTCCAGGATCTCCACGTCGGGCCCCGGGTCGCCGAGCACGCTGGGCACGCGGGTCTTCACGGCTTCCTTGAGCGCGGCGATCGCCCTGGCGTGGTCGGCGCCGCCCGCGAGCTGGGCCTTGAGATCGACGCGCCGGTACGGGTTCGTGTGGAAGTTGAGGATGTCCCCGCTGAACACCTTGTTGTTGCCCACGTAGGTGCGGACGTTGTCGGGCGTGTCGATGGCCGTGACGAAGATGCCGATCTCGCGGACGGTCCCGGTCACCCCGGCGGCGTTGACGAAGTCGCCCACCTTGAAGGGCCGCAGGATCACCATGAAGGCCCCGGCGGCGAAGTTGGCGAGCATGCCGGCCCAGGCGGTTCCGATCGCGAGCCCGGCGCCGGCGAGCAGCGCCGCGAAGGACGTGGTCTCGACGCCGAAGCGGCTGAGAATGGCCATCGCCAGGAAGATGTTGAGCGCCACCACCAGCGTGTTGATGACGTAGGTGGTGATGGTGTGGTCGATGTGCCGGGCGTTGAGCGCGCGCCGCAGCAGCGAGCTGACGACGTTGATGAGCCAGCGCCCGACGACCCAGATGGCGATGGCACTGAGCGCCTTGAGGCCGAAGCCCAGGAACGCGACCTTGAGACCGGTGACGATGGGAGCGAGGTCCACGAGGGGCTTCCTTCCGGGGAACGAATCATGGAGTCGCGCTCGCGCGCGGCGACGTGAGGCCCGCCCCGGAGCCTAGTCGCGCGACTGCGGGCGATGGAAGGGCATTCCGCCCCACCGCCGCAGCGCTCCCGGTGCATCCCGCCCGCGGCTTAGCCGCCGACCTGGTGCACCCGCACGGTGTTGGTGCGCCCCTTCACGGCGATGGGCGCGCCGAAGACCACCACGATGCGGTCGCCCGGCGTCACCATGCCGCTGGCCAGCAGGTGCGCCTGCACCCCCTCGACCATCTCGTCGGTGTCGCCGAGCGGCTCCATCACCCGCGCCGTCACGCCCCAGAGCAGCCCGAGCCGGCGGCGCACCACCTCGCTCGGCGAGAAGGCCACCACCGGCACCGTGGGGCGCTCCTTCGAGATGAGCCGCGCGGTGTCGCCGCCCTGCGTGAAGACCGCGATGAGCCGCGCGTCGAGGTCGTTCGAGGCCATCACCGCCATGCGCGCGGTCGCCTCGGGGAAGGGCATCGGGCGCGCGTGCGCCGGCGGCCGCTCGGGCTGCCAGTAGGGCGAGCTCTCGGCCGCGGAGATGATCCGCGCCATCATGCCGACGGCGAGCGCGGGGTGGGCGCCCGAGGCCGTCTCGCCGGAGAGCATCGTGGCGTCGGCGCCGTCGAAGATGGCGTTGGCGACGTCGCTGGCCTCGGCGCGCGTGGGCCGCGTCGAGGTCACCATCGAGTGGAGCATCTCGGTCGCCACGATGGCCGGCCGGCGCCGCGCCGCTGCGCACACGAGCACCCGGTGCTGGAGCACCGGCACCTGCTCGGGCGGAAACTCCACCCCGAGGTCGCCGCGCGCGACCATGACCGCGTCGGAGGCCTCGACGATGGCCTCGAGGTGGTCGATGGCCTGCGGGGTCTCGATCTTCGAGCACACCGGCACGACGCGCCCGCGCGCCTCGCAGAACTCGCGCACCCGCCGCACGTCGTCGACCGAGCGCACGAAGGAGAGCGCCACGTAGTCGATGCCCGCCGCGAGGCCGAACTCCAGGTCGAGCTTGTCCTTGGCGGTGAGGGCGTCGAGCTGGAGGTTGCCCGACGGCAGGTGGATGCCCACCGCGTCGCGCAGGCGCCCGCCCTCCTCGACCACGACGTGCACCCGGTCGCCCTTGATCTCGGTGACGCGCAGCCGGATGCGCCCGTCGTCGCCGTGGATGGCGTCGCCGACGCGCAGGTCGCTCGCGAGCGTCTCGTAGCGGATGGGGATGACTCCGGGCGGCGCGTCCTCGCCCGCCATCAGACAGAGCGTGTCGCCCGCGACGACCTCGCGCGCGCCGCCGATGCGCCCCGCGCGGATCTTCGGGCCGCTCAGGTCGCCGAGGATGGTGATGGCCTTGCGGTGCCGGGCGCTCGCCTCGCGGATGGCCGTGACGGCCCGCTGATGGTCGTCATGGGTGCCGTGGGAGAAGTTGAGCCGGGCGACGTCCATCCCCGCCTCGATGAGGCCGTCGATGGCCTCCGGGCTGTTGGAGCTGGGGCCGATGGTGCAGACGATCTTCGTGCGTCGGGTGAACATGACCCACGGACGCTACACCCTCCCGACCGCGCGCGGCATCACGCCGCCGGGCGCCCGCCCGACTGGCCCTATACTCCGCGCACCCTCGCTCAGGAGCCTCGCAATGCCGCCACGATGTCCCCGCGCCCTCCGCCTCGCCCTCGCCGTCGCCTGCCTCGCGCTCGGCGGCTGCGGGGACGACCCCGTCGGGTTCGTCGACGCGGGCCCGCTCGACGCGACGCTGACGGGCGACGTGACCTTCCCCGAGCGCCCCTCGCTCATCGACACGGGGCCCGCCGTCGACGTGCGCGGGCGGTCGTGCACCCGCAGCTCGCAGTGCGACGACGGCGTCGACTGCACCCAGGACTTCTGCGCCGACGACGGCCGCTGCGTGAGCGTCGCCGACCCCGCGCGCTGCGACGACCGCGTGTACTGCAACGGCGTCGAGAGCTGCGACGCGCGCCGCGGCTGCGTGCGCGGCACCCCCGTCACCTGCAACGACAGCTACACCTGCACGATCGACCGCTGCGACGAGGAGACCCGCGCGTGCGCGCACCGCCCGCGCGACTTCGACGGCGACGGCGACCCCGACTTCCGCTGCACGGCCTACGAGTGCGACGCGGGCGTGCCCGACCCGCCCTGCTGGCGCGGCGGCGACTGCGACGACGCCAACCCCCGGGTGAACTCGCGCCTGCCGGAGATCTGCGGCGACGGCGTCGACAACAACTGCAACGGCGAGGTCGACGCCGCCGACCGCGGCGGCTGCTCGCGGCCGCTCTACGACCGCTGCGACGCGCCGCTCGACGTCTCCGCCGGGGGGCGCTTCACCGTCGGCCTCGCGGGCGCCCTCGGCGACTACCCCTCGCGCTGCGCGGGCAACACGGTGCCGCCGCGCGACGTGGTGCTGCGCCTGCGGCTCGAGTCGGCCCGCGACGTGGCGCTGACCGCCGACGGCGGCGGGGCCACCGTGCTGGTGCAGCTCGGCGCCCGCTGCGGCGTGCTCGACGGCGTGCGCGACTGCGTCATCGGCTACCCGACGGTGTACCGGACGCGGGCGCTCCCCGCGGGCGAGTACTTCTTCACGATCGCGACGACGAGCGCGGTGGTCGGCAGCGGCGACGTGGCGGTGAACGTCGAGCTCACCGACCCGACCCCGGCGCCCGCCAACGACGCCTGCGACGGGGCGATCGACCTGCCCCCGGGGGGCGGCTCGGTCACCGGCACGCTGGTCGACGTCAACGACGACGTCACCACGAGCTGCGGCGGGCTCGCGACCGACCTCGTGTACCGGCTCACGCTCACCGAGCGCCGCGACGTCACGCTGCGCGCGACCGGCGGCCGCACCGACTACCTCACGCTCTCCCTCGTCGACGCGTGCGCGCGCATGCCGCAGACGCTGCGCTGCACCAACGGCGGCCCGGCGCAGCTCAGCCTGCGCGACCTCGCCGCGGGCACCTACTACGTCGTCGTCGAGGGCACGCGCACGCCCTCGTTCACGCTGGAGTCCGAGCTGCGCCCGCCGACGGCGCCGGTGGCGGGCGACGCCTGCGCCAACCCGATCACGCTCGCGCCCAACTCGACGGTGATGGGAACGGTCAACGGCGCGCAGGGCGACGTGCCCATCTCCTGCTACGGCGGCGACAGCCGCGACCTCGTGTACCGCTTCACGCTCGACCGCACGCTCGACGTCAACGTGCTGCTGCGCGGCGGCGCGTCGGACTTCTTCTTCATGGCGGTGCAGCGCACCTGCGGCGCGTCGACGGCCGAGGTCGCCTGCCGCTACGGCACCGTCGGCCGCCTCACCGCGCGCGGCCTCGACCCCGGAACCTACTTCCTCGTCGTGCGCCCCCTCCGCGGCACCGACTTCACGCTGACGATGGCGGCCACCCCCCCGCTCGCGCCGGTGACGGCCGCGGGCAACGACACCTGCGCGACCGCGCAGCCCGTGCCCTCGGGCGGCGGCTTCTACCAGGGCAACACCGCGGCGCTGCGGCGCGACTACACCGCGCCGTGCACCCTCGGCACGACGAGCGAAGACGCGGTGTTCCGCTACCACTCGGACGTGCGCCAGCGGGTGCAGTTCTCGCTCGAAGGCTCGACCTTCAACACCGTCGTGTGGCTGACTACGGGCCCCGCGTGCCCCGGGTCGAGCGTGCCGCAGACCTGCTACAGCGGCGAGGGGGCGGCGCCGGCGGTCTTCGACGCGCTGCTCGAGCCGGGCGACTACTGGCTCTTCGTGAGCGGCTTCAACGCCGAGGCCCGCGGCGCCTACTCGCTCTCGGTGCTCCCGCTCCCGATGTAAGCCCGCCGACGGGTGCGCAGGCCACGCGATGCCGATCAGGTTCAGCCCGGAGAGCGAGGAGGTGCTGCGGCGCGCCCAGGTCGAGGCGAGCGCCTCGGGCCTGCTCTGGCCGCGCTCCGAGCACCTGCTGCTCGCGCTGCTGGCCGACCCGCTCTCGGCCGAGGCCCTGGCCGCGCTCGGGGCCGACCCGGCGCGCGTCGCGCAGCAGACCCGCGACTACCTCGCGTCGCCCGCGGCGGGCGCCCGGCCGGGCCGCGACGCGGCCCTCCACCGCCGCCTCTGGCGCTGGCTCTTCCCCCCGGTGCCGCGCGACGTGGCGCTCATCCAGCGGCGCGCGGCGGTGCACGTGCTGCTGAGCGCCCGCTCGGACATCACCCCCCTCGACCTGCTGGTGGCCCTCTTCCGCGCCGCCGACCAGCGCCGCCCCGCGCCGCGCACGCTCGAGGTCGGCGGCGACCCCTACCGCCGCGCGCGCACCACCGTCGCGCACCCGATGGACTCGCTGCGCCGGGCGGGCGCGACCACCACGGCGCTGCTGCGCTACGTGGCGCACGGCGAGGCGCCGGGCGAGCCCCCGGCCGCCCCCGCGCTGGCGCCCGACGCGCTCGTCGAGGTGCACATCCTCAACGACGACTACACCACGATGGAGTTCGTGGTGGCGGTGCTGCGCGACGACTTCGGGCTGGCCGAGCGCGTCGCCGCCGACCTCACCCGGCGCGTGCACCACGACGGCATCGGCACGCTCGGAACCTACCGCTACGGCGACGTCGAGCCGGTGCGCCAGCGCGTCGAGGAGCGGGCGCTGCGGCAGGGCTATCCCTTGAAGGTGATGATCGTGCCGGTGCTCGACGTGGCGGCGGGGTGAGGTCTCCCCCACCCGCACGGAGAGGGGGTTGGGGGGTGAGGTCTCCCGCGCTACAGGTCGTCCTCGGGCCCGGCGCCCGCGACGTCCTCGACCAGGCCCCGCAGCGCTTCGGCGTCCGACCAGGCCTGCGCGAAGCACCCTCCGGCGCGGTGCGGCGCGTCGCCGTCGACCACCTCCGGCAGGTGGCCCAGCCCGTACGAGGTCAGCCCCTCGGCGAGGCCCTCGTAGCAACGCCCCGCCTCGGCGCGCGCCTCGGCCTCGGCCTCCGGCGTGCCGCGCCGCCGCCCCACGCGCACCACCGCGGCGGTGTACGCGCCGAGCAGGAAGGGCCACGCCGTCCCCTGGTGGTAGGCGCTGTCGCGCGACCACGGGTCGCCCCCATACCGTCCCTTGTAAGCCGGGTCGTCGGGCGAGAGGGTGCGCACCGCCAGCGGGACCAGCAGCTCGGCCCGCGCGCGGCGCAGCACGGCCTCGCACTGCTCGATCGACAGCAGGTCGCCGGGGAGCGCGACGGCGTAGAGGGCGTTGGGCCGCACCGCGGGGTCGCGGTAGTCGTCGCGCACGACGTCGAAGGGGTAGTCGAGGCTGGGGTTCCAGAAGCGCTCGCGGAAGGCGACGCGCACGCGGTCGGCCTCGCGGTGCCAGCGGTCGGCGGCGGCCTCGTCGCCCGTCGCGGTGGAGAGCCAGGCGAGCGAGCGCAGGCCCGCGTGCCAGAGGGCGTTGATCTCGACCGGGCAGCCGTGGCGCGGGGTGAAGACGGTGTCGCCGCAGCGGGCGTCCATCCAGGTGAGCTGCGTGGTGGCGTCGCCCGCGGAGACGAGCCCGTCGGGGCGCTGGTGGATGTTGTATTTCGTCCCGCGGCGGAAGGCCTCGACGATGTCGCGCATGGCGGGCACGAGGGTGCGCCGCGCGAAGTCGAGGTCGCCCGTGTACTGCACGAACCGCCGCGCCGCGTGCAGGAACCACATCGGCGCGTCGACCGTGTTGTCGTCGGCCTTCCCGCCGCCCGCGTCGGGGAAGCGGTTGGGGAGCATCCCCCCGTCGACGTACTTCGCGAAGGCGGCCAGCAGCTCGCGCGCCTCGGCGAATCTCTTCGGCACGAGGTAGAGCCCCGTGAACGCGATGAGCGTGTCGCGGCCCCAGTCCTCGAACCAGGGATAGCCCGCGAGCACGGCCGGCGGGCGCGCGAGCTCGGCGCGGTAGAGGTCGACCGCGCGGTACAGCTGGTCGAGCCGCGGGTCGCCCACCGTCGTGGGCGACAGCGCGCGCAGCCGGGCGATCTCGCTGCCCTCGAGGTGCGCGAGGTCGTGGGGGAGGTTCGCCTCGGCGGTGAGCACGACGTGGGCGCTCTCGCCGGGCGCGAGGGCGAGCACGTACTCGCCGGGGGTGAAGAGGTCCTCCTCGGCGTCGAGGCCGCGCTCGCGCTCGCGCTCGTGCTGAAACCCGCGCCACCAGTCGGGCGACGGGTGGAAGACCCCGGGCGACTGCATCAGCACCGCGGGGCCGTCTTCGTAGGGCTTGATGAGCACCGTGCCCGGCCGGTCGCTGACCGTGACGGCGGAGATGCGGGCGTCGCGGTTCTGCTTCGCGTGGTGGTGGAAGTCGCGGAAGGCCCCGAAGGGACGCACCGTGAGCGCGACCGCGCCGGGCGCGTCGACGAGGGTGTAGCGCACGATGGTGGTGTTCTGCCCGCGCACCATGAAGACGGTGCGCTCGAGCACGGCCTCGCCGACGCGCCACTGCCAGCGCGGCAGCGGGTCGACCGCGAAGGTCACGAGCTGGCGCCAGCCCTCGGGCTGCACGACGCCGGGGAAGGCGTGGGCGCTCAGCGGCATGCGCAGGTAGCGGAGCGTGAGGGTCTCGTCGAGGTGGGTGATGAGCACGCGGCGGCCGCGCGGCGGCGAGAGCGCGGCGACGAGCAGGCCGTGGTAGCGGCGCGTCGCGACGCCCGACACGGTGCCCGAGGCGTAGCCCCCGAGGCCGTTCGAGACGATCCACTCGCGGGCGGTGAGCGCGTCGAGGTCGGAGAGCACGGCGGCGGGGAGGTGGATCATGCGCGGGGACGATAGTCCGATCGCGCGGGGCGGGGAGAGGGGACGATCAGGCCCAGACGGAGGCGGGCTCCGCGGCGGTGGCGGCGGCTCGGAGGTCGCGGGTGCGGACGACCTGCACCCCGAGGGCGACCGCGGTCGCGCTGGCGACGAGGATCGCGATGACGGCCTCGGCGGGGGCGTGCGAGTCGTCGAGCGCGAAGGCGGGGAAGATCACGAGGGCGGCGGCGGAGAAGAGCAGCGGCAGGCGGCGGCCGCGCGCGGCGGCGAGGCCGCCGAGGGCGAGCGCGAAGGGCAGCCAGAGGAAGACCTCGCCGTCGTGGCGGTCGATGCGCATGAGCGCGGCGAAGCCCATCGCGAACATCGCCACGGGGTAGAGCCAGAAGGCCCCGTCGACGGCGCGGCGGGGACGGCGGTCGAGGACCAGGGCGCCGAGGAAGACGGCGCCCCCGGCGGCCATCACGACGAGGGCCTGCGCGTCGGAGCTGTAGTGCCCGAAGCTCCACGGGGCGGTGGCGGCCATGGTCGCGGCGACGATGAGGTGCGCCCCGGCGAGGCCGAGGGCGGGGCCCGTGCGGGCGTAGCGCCAGAGGGCGGCGGCGACGAGGGCCGAGGCGACGCCCGCGATGACGTAGGCCGCGCTGAGGTTGGCGCGGAAGGACTCATACACATCGTAGTAATTGGCGCCCTCGGCGAGGGTGACGCGGCTGAGGGGGAGGGCGAGGCTGAGCAGCCCGACCACGACGCCGAAGGACCACACCGCGACGCCCGCGCGGAGGATCGATCCGGGCACGCGCCCCCAGGAGAAGCGGTCGAGGTAGCGGGCGAGGGCGGCGAAGGCGGCGAGCCCGAGGGCGCTGTAGGCCGCGACGCCGAGGCTCACGCCGTGGTCGGAGGTGTCGATCATGATGCCCATCGCGGAGCCCATGACGGCGGCGCCGGCGATGAGGCCCTGCACCGCGGTGGCCCAGCGCACGTCGGCGACCTGGCCCTCGGCGGGGGTGCTGCGGGCGAGGGCGATCACCTGCTCCATCTGGTCGCTGGTGAGGATCTTCCGTCGGACCGCTTCGAGCAGGTGGGACTCGTGCAGGGGCGTGTTGCGCATCGGGTTCCTCGTGGACGGTGAAGGGGGGCGATGGGGCAGACTACGCCGCGGGGCGAAGGTTTCGTTCCCGGCGAGAGAACTTCCATCGCCGCCGACCGCCCCCGGGTGCCTTGACGGTCTCGGGTGCTCCCGGTAGGTTGCGCGCCCCGATTACCTGTTTTGGAGGATTCCTCGTGGCCAATCATGCATCCGCCGAGAAGCGCAACCGTCAACGCGTCAAGCGCACCGACCGCAACCGCTCTGTCCGGAGCGAGTTCCGTACCCTGGTGAAGAACGTCCGCGAGCTCATCGCCAAGGGCGACGCCGCCGGCGCCAAGGCCGCGCTCACCCCGGCGATCTCGGCCCTCGACAGCGCCGTGACCAAGGGCGTGCTCGTCCGCGGCACCGCGTCGCGCCGCGTGTCGCGCCTCGCCGCCGCCGTCCACAAGCTCAACGCCGCCCCCGCGGCGAAGTAACTCCCCACACCCCCCGCCCGCCCTCGACTACGGCCCGGCGCGCAGCGTCGGGTGCGTCGCGAACAGCTCCACCACGTAGATCTCCCCGGCGCGCGCCGCGACGCCGAAGCCCACCGCGTCGAGCGCCGCGTCGAGCACGTTCGCCCGGTGCGACGGCGAGCCCATCCAGCGCGCGTGCGCGTCGGTGAGCGAGGCCGCCCGCGCGACGTTCTCCGCCACCCGCTCGGCCGCCACCTGCGCGCGCTCCAGCCGCTCGATGGGACCGTCGTCGGGCGTCGGCCGGTGCGAGACCACGCCCAGCGCCGCGAGCCGG
>JAQBQI010000584.1 GCA_028287085.1 Myxococcaceae bacterium | reverse complement strand
GCCGGAAGTGAAGGCCGCGCCGGCGCCGGAGGCTACGCTGGCGCCCGCTTCGGAGTCCGGCCCCCCCTCTCCATTCATGGAGAGGGGGTTGGGGGGTGAGGTCGCCCCCTCGCTCGAGTCGGTCATCGGACAACTCAACACCCTGCTCGACGCCGCGAAGGACCCGGCGGACGGCCGCCCCCTGCTCGACCGGCTGGCCGATCGATTGAAGTCGATGGTCGCGCCCGAGCGCGCGCTGGCCGTCGAGGCGCCCGGCGCGCCCGCCGTCAACGACGAGCCCTTCGACGCCAAGCGCGAGCTGCTCGGCAGCGACTTCTACCTGCGTCGTTGGGGGCAGACGGCCATCCGCGACCGCTCCGAGGAGGTCGACGACTTCGGGCTCGACCCCGATTACGCCCGGCGCTGGCAGCCCGTGTGGGACCTGCTCTACGACCGCTGGTGGCGCGTCGAGGTGGAGGGCATCGAGAACGTCCCCGCGACGGGTCGCGTGGCCCTCGTGGCCAACCACTCGGGCGCGATTCCCTTCGACGGCATCATGCTCGCGACCGCGCTGCGCAAGGAGCACCCCAACCACCGCACGCTGCGCTGGCTCGCCGAGGACTTCGTCTTCCACTTCCCCTTCGCGGGCGCCTACCTCAACCGCCTCGGCGCGGTGCGCGCGTGCCAGGAGAACGCCGAGCGGCTGCTCCGCAAGGACGCGTGCCTGGCGCTCTTCCCCGAAGGCGTGAAGGGCATCGCGAAGCCCTACCGGGAGCGCTACCAGCTCCAGCGCTTCGGCCGCGGCGGGCACATCAAGCTGGCCATTCGCACGGGCACGCCCATCGTGCCGGTGACCATCGTCGGGGCCGAGGAGACGCACCCGATGTTGTTCCAGTCGGGGCGGCTGTCGAAGATGCTGGGGCTGCCCTTCGTGCCCATCACCCCGACCTTTCCCCTGCTCGGTCCGCTCGGCCTCGCGGGCCTGCCCGCCCGGTGGAAGATCGTCTTCGGCGAGCCCATCGCCATGGACGCCTACCGCCCCGAGCAGAGCGAAGACCATGTGCTGGTCAATCGCCTCAACGAGAAGCTGCGCGAGACCATCCAGTCGACCCTCGACCAGCTGCTGCGCGCGCGGCAGTCGGTCTTCAAGGGGTGAGGGGTCTTCGACGTCTGCCTACGTCGCCGAATCGAACTCAGAACAAGCGATTGAGCCCGTTGAGCGCCGCCACCCGGTAGGCCTCGGCCATCGTCGGGTAGTTGAAGGTCGTGTTCACGAAGTAGTTGATCGTGTTGCGCCCCTCGGGCTGGCTCATCACCGCCTGCCCGATGTGGATGATCTCGCTGGCCTGGTGCCCGAAGCAGTGGATCCCGAGGATCGCCAGCGTCTCCCGGTGGAACAACAGCTTGAGCATCCCCACCGTCTGCCCGGTGATCTGCGCGCGGGCCAGGCTGCGGAAGAGCGAGTGGCCCACCTCGTAGGGAACCTTGTCGGCCGTGAGCTCGCGCTCGGTGCGGCCGAGCGAGCTGATCTCGGGCGTCGTGTAGATGCCAGTCGGGATGTCCTTGGCGAGGCGGTTGTCGCATGAGCCGCAGGCGACGTGCGTGGCCGCGAAGCGCCCCTGGTCGTACGCCGCGCTCGCCAGCGCGGGCTGCCCGATGACGTCGCCCACCGCGTAGATGTGCGGCAGCGAGGTCTGGTACTGGTCATTGACCTTGATCTGCCCGCGGTCGTCCATGACCACGCCGAGGGCGTCGAGGCCCATCGACTGGCTGTTGCCCGTGCGGCCGTTGGCCCAGAGCAGCACGTCGCTCTTCACCCGCTTGCCGCTCTTCAGGTGCAGCACCACGCCGTCCTCGACCGGCTCGATGCGCTCCATCTCCTCGTTGTGACGAATCACGCAGCCCTGGTCGCGCAGGTGGTACGAGAGCGCGTCGATGATCTCGTCGTCGAGGAACGACAGCAGCTTGTCGCGCGTGTTGATGAGATTCACCTTCACGCCCAGCGTGCGGAACATCGACGCGTACTCGCAGCCGATCACGCCCGCGCCGTAGATGGTGATGGTCGACGGCGTCTCCTTCAAGCGCAGCACCGTGTCGCTGTCGCAGATGCGGAAGTGCGAGAAGTCGACGTTCGGGGGCCGGTAGGGCCGCGACCCCGAGGCGATGACGAAGGCCCGCGCGCGCAGCCGCTCGGAGGCCCCGCCGGGCGCCTCGACCTCGACCGCGTCGGGCTCGACGAAGCGCGCCGTGCCGTGCACCACGCGCACCTTGTTGCGCTCGTAGAACCCGTGGCGCATGCCGACCTGCCGGCGCACCACGCTCTCCGCCGAGCGCAGCATGCCCGCCAGCGGAATGGGGTCGTCGTTCATCAACAGCGGCTGAAACAGCGGGTTGTTGCGGAACTCCGCGAGCTGCGAGACCGTGTGCCGCAGGGCCTTCGAGGGGATGGTGCCCCAGTGGGTGCAGCCGCCGCCGACGTCGTGGTAGCGCTCGATCACGGCCACCGACAGGCCCGACTTGGTGGCCTTCATGGCGGCGCCCTCGCCGCCAGGGCCGCTCCCGATCACCACGAGGTCATAGCGCTGTTCCATGTCGGCGTCGGCGGTGATTGCCCGCGGAGGGCGTCCGGGTCAAGCCCTTCGCAGGCTCACACCCGCAGCACCGCCGACGTCGCCGTGTCCATCGCCGCGAGCTCGTCGGGCGTGCCCTCGGCCACCACCCTCCCCCCCGAGCGGCCGCCGCCCGGGCCCAGCTCGATGATCCAGTCGGCCGCGCGCAGCACCGACGGGTGGTGCTCGATCACCACCAGCGAGTCGCCCCGGTCGACCAGCTGCTGCATCACCGTGATCAATCGCATCACGTCGGAGACATGCAATCCCGTCGTGGGCTCGTCCAACACGTAGAGCGTGCCGCCGCCGCCCGTCTGCAGCTCGGTCGCCAGCTTGATGCGCTGCGCCTCGCCGCCCGACAGCGTGTGCGAGCCCTGCCCCAGCGCCAGATAGCCCACCCCGAGGTCGTGCAGGAGATCCAACGGGCGCTTCACCTTGGCGACCTGCGCGAAGACCTGCCGGGCCTCCTCGACGGTCAGCCCGAGGATCTCCCCCGCGTCGTAGCCGTGCAGCTTCACGTCGCGCGTCTCGCGCGAGAAGCGCGCCCCCGCGCACACTTCGCAGGGCACCACCACGTCGGCCATGAAGGCCATCTCGACGTGCTTCACCCCGGCGCCGTCGCAGTTCTCGCAGCGCCCGCCGCCGCTCTCGGCGCTGGTGTTGAACGAGAAGCGCCCGATGCCCCAGCCGCGGGTCTTCGCCTCGGGCATCAGCGCGAAGAGCTTCCGGATCTCGTCCCAGATGCCCACGTAGGTCGCCGGCACCGAGCGCGGCGTGCGCCCGATGGGCGACTGGTCGATGGCCACCGCGCGCTTGAGCGACTTCCACCCGTCGATCGACTGGTGGGCCAGCGGCGCGTCGGTGGTGAGCTTCAGCTTCTGCCGCACCGCGCGCAGCAGGATCTTCTCCACCAGCGTGCTCTTGCCGCTGCCCGACACGCCCGCGACGCACACGAACCGCCCCAGCGGAAACTTCGCCGTCGTCGATTGCAGGTTGTGCCCGCGCGCGCCCTTCACGACGAGCTGCTCGACCCCCTTCATCGGCCGCTTGCGCGCCCCCTCGCCCAGCGCGATGCGCAGCGCCCTCGCCGTCGGCCCGTCGCCCGCGAGCACCTCCTTCGCCGGGCCGTTGGCCACCACGTGCCCGCCCGCCTTGCCGCCCGCGGGCCCCAGGTCGACCACCCAGTCGGCGCTCTGGATCACCTCGGCGTCGTGCTCCACCACGATGACGCTCGCGCCGCGGTCGACCAGCGCGCGCATCGCCTTCACCAGCCGCTGCGTGTCGCGGCCGTGCAGCCCGATGGTGGGCTCGTCCAGGACATACAAGACACCGGTGAGCCCGGCGCCGATCTGCGCCGCCAGCCGCAGTCGCTGCATCTCTCCGCCCGACAGGGTGTTCGCGCGACGGTCGAGGGTGAGGTAGTCGAGGCCGAGCTCCAACAGGGTGGTGAGCTTGCCCTCCAATTGGGACTTCGGCGCTTCGGCGATGATCGCCTCGCGCGCCGTGAGGGTCATGGCGGTGAGGGCGTCGCGCATCTCTTCAGGCGTGCTCGCCATCGCCTCGTGGAAGCGCTTGCCCCCGAGACGCACCGCGCGCGGAATGGGCGCGAGGCGCGAGCCGCCGCAGGCCCGGCAGGCGACGCCGTCTTCGTCCATGCCGCGGCCCTCGCACGACTTGCACTGGCCTTGCGGGGTGTTGAAGGAGAAGTGCCGCGGGTCGAGCTCGGGAATGCCGAGTCCGCACTTCGGGCACGCGCGCCGGGTGCTCACGACCTGCGGTTCGCCCACGCGGCCGCTGCGCTCGTCGCGCTCGATGACGCAATTGCCCTCCGCCAGCGACACCGCCGCGCGGATCATCTTCATCAGCTTCTCGGGCTCGTTGGCGTGGGCCGCGCCCATCCAGAGCCACACGTCGTGGACCTTGGTCTTCTTGAGAACGGGCACCTTGTCGGGCTCGTAGTCGACGTTATCGACCCTCACCTGCTCGACGCCCGCCTTGCGCGCGCGCTCGATCACCTCGCCGTGCAGTCCCTTCCGCGCCCGCACCACCGGCGCGAAGATGGAGAGGTTCGCGTTGGGCGGATAGTGGGTGGAGAGCTCTTCGACGATGGCCTCGGGGGAGCGCGCCCCGATGGGCAGGTCGCACTTGGGGCAATAGGGAGTGGCCACCTTCGCGTAGAGCAATCGCAGGTAGTGGGCGACCTCGGTCACCGTCGCCACCGTGCTCATCGCCCCGGCGCGCGCGGTGCGCTGCTCCAGCGAGATGGCGGGCGGAATGCCCACGACGCGATCGACGTCGGCGCGCCCCAGGGAAGGGAGGTATTGCCGCGCGTAGGGGGAGAGCGTCTCCAGGAAGCGCCGCTGCCCCTCGGCGTAGATCACGTCGAAGGCGAGTGAGCTCTTGCCCGAGCCCGACGGGCCGGTCATGGCGACGAGCTTCTCGCGCGGAATCTCCAGGTGGCCGACGTGCAGGTTGTGCTCGCGCGCCCCGTCGAGAATGATCGAGTCGGGCACGGTGATCATCGCGGGCGGGCGCACCGCGCGGGCGCGGTTGACGCCGCGCGACTGGGTCGAGTCGAGGGCGTCGCGCAGGTACGGAGCGAAGCGCGAGCGCTTGCTCCTGGCGACCTCTTCGGGCGTGCCCTGGGCGACGATTTCGCCGCCGTTGTGGGCGGCCTCGGGGCCGAGGTCGATGACGTGGTCGGCCCGCGCGGCGACGTAGGGCTCGTGCTCGACGACGACGACGGTGGCCCCGCGCTCGACCATCGCGTCGAGGGTGTCGAAGACCCGCGCCACGTCGCGGCGGTGCAGCCCCGTGGTGGGCTCGTCGAGGATGACGAGGCTCCCGCGGCGCACCTCGGAGAGGGCCGCGGCGAGCTTGAGGCGCTGCGCCTCGCCGCCCGAGAGGTGCGAGAGCGGCTGCCCCACGCAGAGGTAGCCGAGGCCCACGTCGAGCAGCGGTTGCAGCGCCGTGACGAGGTGCTCGTCGTCGCGGAAATGGTCGGCGACGGCGAAGGCGGACATCTCCAGCACGTCGGCGATGGAGGCGCCGCGCACGCGGACTTCGAGGACCTCGTCCTTGAAGCGGCGGCCGTGGCAGTCGGGGCACTGGAAGCTCACGTCCGCCAGGAACTGCATCTCGACGGTCTCGTAGCCGGCGCCCTCGCAGGTGGGGCAGCGGCCGCCCTCGACGTTGAAGGAGAAGGTGCGCGAGGAGTAGCCGCGCTCCTTCGACTCGGGGGCCGTGGCGAAGCGCGCGCGGATGCGGTCGTAGATCTTGAGGTAGGTCGCCGGGTTGCCGCGCGTGGTGCGCCCGAGCGGACCCTGGTCGACGTGCACCACGTCGGTGATGGCGTCGACGCCTTCAAGGGAGTCGTAGGGGAGAGCCTCCTCGGCGCGAACGGCGAGCCCGCGCGCGGCAAGGGCGCGGGTCACCGCGGGGTAGAGCGTCTCGCCCACGAGTGAGCTCTTGCCCGATCCCGACACGCCCGTGATGACCGTGAGCACGCCGGTCGGAATGACCAGTTCGACGGCCTTCAGGTTGTGCCCGCGCGCCCCGATGAGCGCGAGGGTGCCGCGGCCCTTGCGGCGCTTCGGCTTGACCAGACCCACCGAGCGCAGGGCCTCGCCCGTCGGCGTGTCGGCGCGCGTGAGCGACGCGGGGTCGCCGTCGAACACGATGGTTCCGCCCGCCTCGCCGGCCTCGGGGCCGAGCTCGATGACGCGGTCGCTGGCCGCGATCACGTCGAGGTCGTGCTCGATGACCAATGCCACGTTGCCCAGTTGGGCGATGCCGCGCGCCACCCCGATGAGCCGCTCGGCGTCGCGCGGGTGCAGTCCCGCGGTGGGCTCGTCGAGCACCATCAGGGTGCCCGTCAGGGAAGTGCCCAGTGCGGCGGTGAGCGCGACGCGCTGCACCTCGCCGCCGGAGAGCGTGCGCGAGGCGCGCTCGAGGGAGAGGTAGCCGACGCCGACGTCATCGAGATAGCCGAGGCGCGCGCGGATCTCCCGCAGCACCCGGTCGCTCGCCTCGTCGCCCGCGGGGACCGACTCCAGCCGCGCGCGCAGCTCGGTGACGGGCAGCGCCCCGGCGTCTCCGATCGAGAGGCCCGACACGCGGTAGCGCGAGACCTCCGAGCGCACGCGCGAGCCGTTGCACGAGGGGCAGGTGGTGTAGCGACGGAAGCGCGAGAGGAAGACCCGCACGTGCATCTGGTAGGCCTTGCCCTCCAGCCACGAGAACCACGCGCGCACCCCGGTGAACCCCTTGGTGCCTTCGAGAATCATGTCGCGCTGCTTCTCGGGGAGCTCGCGCCAGGGCTTGTCGGTGGGGATCTTCTGCGCCCGGCAGAGCGTCGCGAGGGCCTTGCGCTCGAAGGCGGTGGTCTTGCCGGTCCACGGCTTGATGGCGCCCTTGTCGATCGTGAGCGAGTCGTCGGGGACGACCTTCGCCCAGTCGATGTCGATGATGCGCCCGAAGCCGCGGCAGTTCTCGCAGGCCCCGAGCGGCGACTGGAAGGAGAAGAGCGCGGGCGTGGGCTCGGGGTAGGTGCGCCCGCAGTGGGCGCAGTCGAGCCCGCGGCTGTAGCGCTCGACGCGCTGGTCGACCTGCTGACGGTCGATCCAGTGCACCTCGGCGCGGCCGCCCTTGGCCATCGAGGTGCTCAACGCCTCGGCGACGCGCGCCCGCTCGGCCGCGGTGACCTTCAGTCGGTCGGCGATGACGTCGACGCCGCCGTGCACGATGACCTCGGAGGGCGCCACCTCGTCGAGGTCGCGCGCCTCGCCGCCGACCAGGGCGCGGCGGTAACCCTCCTCCATGAGCCGCTCGCGCA
The DNA here is from genome assembly GCA_028287085.1 of Myxococcaceae bacterium. Taxonomy (GTDB): domain Bacteria; phylum Myxococcota_A; class Polyangia; order Polyangiales; genus SCUS01. The sequence continues at coordinate 717 of JAQBQI010000584.1, read as the reverse complement.
CGCCGAGGTAGCGCTCGGCGTCGTCGACCGCGACCCGCCAGGTGACCACCGCGCGCTCGCCGTCGCCCAGGAGCACCGCGTCGGTGGCGGCCGCGACGGTGCCGCGGCGCACCTCGCGGTTGCAGCCGTCGCAGGTGATGGTCGAGGCCCGCGCCCAGAGGATGCGCAGGTAGTCGGAGAGCTCGGTCATCGTGCCGACGGTGGAGCGCGAGGTGCGCACCGGCGCCCCGCGGTCGACCGCGATGGCGGGCGGCACCGGGTCGAGCGAGCCCACCGGCGGACGGTCGCGGCGCTCGAGGAACTGCCGCGCGTAGGCCGAGAAGCTCTCGACGAAGCGGCGCTGCCCCTCGGCGTAGAGCGTGTCGATGGCGAGCGAGCTCTTGCCCGCCCCGCTCACGCCCGCGATGGTGACGAGCTCGCCGGGCCGGAGGTCGAGGTCGATGCCGCGGAGGTTGTGGGTGCGGGCGTTGCGGAGGCGGGTGGGTTCCATAAAGGTTGTGCGGTCTCGTTGGAGGGCGCGGGGCTCCCGTCGGTGGCAACCCGGGGCGTGCTAGAGCCAGTCGGGTGCGTCGCCTCGCGTCGGTCTCGTTGCTGCTCGGAGTCCTGGTGCCCCGCGCGGTCTGGTCACAGCCCGTTCGGGGTCAAGGTCCGTCGGTCGCATCCGTACACCCGTTCAGTACCTCCGTCGAGGCCGTCGCCGCCGCCCGGGCCCTCCTG
>JAQBQI010000058.1 GCA_028287085.1 Myxococcaceae bacterium | reverse complement strand
GAGGGCCGGCTGCTTCGCCGCAGCGGTCAGGCACGGCGCCGTCGCGGCCTGCGCGGCGCCGAACCACTGCGCCACGGCGGTCGCGAAGTGGTCGCCCGACTCGCGCGCCGTCGAGGGCCACGGCCCGCGCTCGCCCGGCAGCCAGATGCGCTGGAGGCCGTTCTTGAGGGTGTCGAAGGAAAGGGCCATCGGCCTACTCGGTGAAGGTCTTCGTCGAGAGGTGGCTCGGCAGCATCGGCTGCGTCGGCGGCCCGGAGGGCCCCACCCCCGTGGGGTGCGTGTGCGCGTTGAAGAACTGCCGGAAGTCGTCGCCCAGGATCACGGCCTGCGCCGCGTCGGCCCCGAGCTTGATCTTCTCGGCCTTGACGACGACCTCGCCCGCGCTCGTCATCCGCACCTCGGCCTGGTTGCCCCCGTGCGCGAGCACCACGACCCCGCCGTCGTCGTCGAGCACGATGCGGTGCCCGGCGCGCGTGCGCAGGATCGAGCGGCCCGGGCGGGCCTCCCCTTCTTCGCCGGTGGGCACCTCGGAGCCCGTCTCGGTGCCGAGGTCGTCGGACTGTCCGCTCGTCCCGGGGGCGCCCCAGAAGCAGCCCACCCAGATGGGCCGCGAGGGGTCGCCCTCGGCGAACTCGATCCACACCGTGTCGCCGACCTGCGGGAGGAAAAGAAAGCCGCGGTCGTGGCCGCCGCCGAAGGGCGCGCACGGCAGCGCCCAGCCCGACGCGACGTCTTCGCCGAGCACGGAGGGCACCTTCGCGCGTACGCGGCCGATGCCCGTCGGGTCGTCGACGTCGGTGACGACGCCCGCGTACTTGCCGAAGAAGCGGCTGCGCACGCGCTCATCGAACAGCTTCAGGAGATCTTCGAGGGTCATTGCGGTGGCACCTCCTCGGCCTGACGGCCGAAGTCCTCTCGGCCCGAGAGCCCGAGCGCGTTACGCTCCGCGACGAAGCTCTGCGTGAGCACGCCCTCGTCGACGACCGTGCGCACCGAGCGCACGTAGTAGAGCCCCGTCAGCATTTGCCCGATGCCCTTGATGGGCACCGTGCGCCGAGCGCGCAGCAGGCCGCGGTAGAGCGAGGGGTCGACCGAGCCGCGCGCCTCGATCGCGAAGAGGGCGCGGTCGGTCGCGGCGCTCCCCTCGGCGTCGAGCACCGCCGCGAGCGGGAACGCGTCGCGCAACATCGACCCGGCCACCTCGACGCCCGCGCCGCGCAGGCCGCGCTCCACGAGGTCGTCGAGGCGCGAGTCGCCGAGCGCGTCGACGACGGGCGCCCCCTCGGTGCGGATCATCCGCTTGGCGATGGGGTCGATGGTGGCGCCCTTGAAGTACGTGGGCCCCGTGCCCTTCAGTTGCAGGTCGACCCAGTTGAGGTTGGTGCCCTCGCGCATCAGCGTGAGGTCGGCCTGCTGGTCGGCGTCGAGGGCGCGCGGGCGGAAGTACGCCTTCACGTCCCCGGTGCGCGGGTCGGGCTCGAGGTAACACACGTACCCGTTGCGCCGCGCGAGCCGCTGCACGAAGGCCCAGTCGGTCGAGCGCTGCACGAGGAGCATCCCGCTGGCCTCGTGGCGCGCCTCCGTCGGCGCGGCCTCGACCTCGATGTCGTAGCGGCGGAAGACCTCCGTCGCCGCGTCGGCGTCGGTCGAGTCGGGGTAGGCGTGGGCGCGCTCCTCGGTGTCGAGCAGCGACGCGGCGTCCATCGCGAGCACTTCGAGGTAGGCGTTGGACTCGATGGTCTCGAAGTGCGGCCGCAGGTGCGTGACGTACCCGTGGAAGAGCGCGACGAGGAGGCCGCCGGGCGCCTCGACGCTCACCCGCAGTTTGGTGGACGGGGCGAACAGGTCGTCGTCGAGGGGCGCGTAGTTCCCGTCGGGCTGCTGGCTCAATCGGAAGCGCAGCGACGCGACCGTGGGGTTGTCGTCGCTCTCGCGCACCTCGAGGCGGAAGAGCAGTCCGAGCGCCGAACCGTCGAGCGGTTGGTCGTCGACGAGGACGGAGAAGCGTGGGTCGGGCATGGGATCGTCCTCAGCGCACGGCGGGGATCCGCACCGGGCGCCCGGGCGTGATCACGTCGAAGGGGTCCATCACGTCCGACCCGTCGCAGATGCGCCAGAAGGCCGTCGGGTCGCGGTAGTAGCGGTTCGCCAGGTGGTCGAGGCGCTCGCCGGCCTCGGGCGTGTGGAAGAAGACGCCCGCCACCGCGGGGGGCTCGCGCAGCGCGAGCAGCGTGAGCTCGGCGCCGGTGGCGTCCGTCGCGGTGAAGGTCGGCGTCTTCGCGTAGCGGCTCTTGCGATTGATCATGGCGGCGATCTCCTGGTCCCGTGACTACCGGGGCAACTGGGGAATGCGGGTGCCTTGCAGGGCGGAGGTCGCGAGGTAGAGCCGCGCCATGTCCTGGCGCTTGGACTCGGTGAACGCGAGCGCGCCCTTCACCCTGCGGTTGTTTTCGGCGTCGGCGTCGCCGAGCACCGCGAGCTGCACCTCGACCTCGGCGCGCGTCGCGTTGAGGGAGGCGTTGAAGAAGGTCTCGTTGATGGTCATGCCGGTGATGCGCACCGGCAGCACGCGCTTGAACCCCCACACGAAGAGCACCTCGGGGCGCTGCTGGCGCGGGCGCACGGGCTCCCGCGCGTCGCCGCGCGCGTCGGCCGGCGACTCCCACGGCAGCATCAGCCCCTCGAGCGCGCTCAGCTCCGGGAGGATGCCCAGCGTGGGGTCGAGCGCGATCGTCAGCTCGTGGCGGTCGGCGAAGTCGAAGCGCACCTGCACGCTGAAGGTCTGCCGGGCGACGCCCGAGGTCGCGTCGGCCGCCACGCCCTTCGCTGACCCCGAGGTCTTGCTCCCCGCCCCTTCGGTGCTCATGGGGCTGTACCCCTGCTCGATGGAGAATTGCCGCGACAGCGACTCTGGGTTGAAGCGGAAGGGGATCACGCGCTGCTCCGCGTTGGGCTGAGCGTCGGGCTGGTAGGCGATGAAGGCCCCGCGCAGGTAGTTGATCTCGGGCATTGGAGTGAACCTTTCGTGGGAATCGAAACCACAGAGGGCGCGAGCGGACTCGAGGTTAGAGGGGCGCGGGGCCCGTCAGGGCGTCAGGTTCTGCTCGCGGGCGAGGGCATCCGGCTCACTGCCCGTCCGATGCGTCGACGCCTCGTGCATCCGACTCGCGAGACTATCCGTACCATCCGCGGGACAATCGCTTCCGTGGGGCCGCACGCCTGCGGAGATCCTCGATGGGTCGCTGATTCTCGGCCCCAACGATGGGGTCAGAGCAGAACCCATGTGAAGGGGATATGGACGGGGTCGAGGTGAACGAGCCCCTGAAAGATCACCGACACTCTTCGCGCCCCCGGGTCGTTCGGATGTGATCGCAACGCCTCTTCAAACAGTCGAATCTGCTCAAGCGCCTGGCGACGATCGAGGGTCGAGAAGTCGGGCGCTGGGAGGCCTATCGATCGATACGCCTCTTGAATCAAGGAACGGTGCTCACGCTGGAAGGCGGCTCGCACGCTCGTCATGTAGAAGCGCAGGCGCAGCGTCTGTTCGCGACGCTGCTCCCAGTCATGGTCGACGTCCGGGTAGGTCGTGAGCTCCTGCAGGAGCTGATAGTAGGTGTCGGGGAACCCAGAGTGCGGCGTGCCCAGATCGTCGAGGCCTTCCATGCAACGGACGAACTGCGGAAGACCGCCCTCGGCGCGCCGGAGCAGCTCTCCGACCGGCCGTACCGTCGGCCCCGAGAATCCGTGAGCCCTTGTCCACACACTGACGACGTCGCCCCGAGAGCTTCCGCTTACGGCGGAGGGCCGAAGCATGCCCCCGCCTGGGGGAAAGTCGTGCGTGCCGCGCTCCCACACACGCTGATGCAACAGCGCGCTCGTCGAGGCCGACGGGGAGGTTCCCGCGTAACCCCACAAGATCTGTACGTTCGGGAATACAGTCGGGTAGGCGGCGAAGCGCGGCTCCCATCCGTGCTGGCAGGTGCCGAGGTGGATCGAGTAGATCTGCGCGGCCGCGCGGGGCATCGCTCGCCCGAGCGCGAGCAGCTGCTCTCGGCGGAAGAAGTCCAGGTCATCGCCGGAGACCCACACCCCGTCGCCGTGGCCACTGACGATCACCCGAGCCGGGACCGCTCGCCCGCAGTAGGCGCCGGCCCAGACACGCGCGAGCTCGGCCAGTTCGCGTCGAGCTCCCGGCCCGACGCCGTGGAGTACATCGCCTACGTTGCGGCCCACGTCTGCCGGGATCGGCAGCGAGGCGACGAAGGCGCGGAGCTGGTCTTCGCGGGCGAGATCGCCCGTGCCCCCGTCGCTCCGCAAGATGAGGTCGCCGCGGTTGCCACGGGATACATCGGTGATCAGCTGCGTCGGCGCTTGTGCCCGGAGCGCGGTCGCTTCGACGACCGAGGTGTCGCTCATGCCGAGGATGGTGACCGCGCCAGCGAGCGAGGTGGGGCCGATCGCGGTCGCCATCGCGCCCCCCCCAGCGTGGCGAGCCAGCGCCGTGATCATCGTGGCGGCCGAGGTGGGACGACCCGCTTCGCGTAGGAGTACCCGGCGACCATCCCCGAGCAGGCGAAAGACCTGGGGCCAGTCAGGGCCGGAAATCTCGCCGTCATGGTTGGCGTCGGCGGCTTCGAGGCCCCCTCCGGCCAGGTCGGGGTCCATGCGTAATGCCGTCACTGCAACTCGCGCCCCCCGAGTCGCCGTCAGGAATTGTGCCCGCGATAGAGAGGCCGGCGTCGCCGTACCCGTCGGCAGGTCCGGGCCACACGCGCCGGACGGCCGCTGAGCGTCGAGCGATGGTTGGGACCCGCTGGGACAGCGGCGCAACGCGAGGCCGCCCCGCTGCCGCGGCTTTGCGGCGCCGGGCTTCATCACCCCCTGCCGTACGAACAGCGCGGCGAGGGCCGATGTGTCGGCGTCACGTTCGATCGAAGGGGTGTGGCCCGCGTGAGCGGCCGCGGGCGCGTATGCCTGCTGTGCTACGTGAGCAAGCTCGTGGGCGAGGATCGCGTCGCCGTGCAGCGTGCCGGGGCGATAGTCACCGCGGCGGAAGAAGATCTCCGTCCCGTACGTGACGGCGCGTGCCCCCTGGGCGCGGGCCAGCTCTTCGGCGTGGCCGCCCTGATGAACGCGGACCCCCTCGAAAGAGAGACCGAAGGCGCGTTCCGCCTCGCCACGTTGGCGCGTTGGCAATGGAGCGCCACCCGGCGTCTTCTGCGTGGGTGTTTCGGCTGTGCGTGAACGTGTCGTGTGGCGTACGCCCATGGGTCACCTCCGTTGCCGCTCTCCAGAAATCCCTGCGAAGGCCGAAGGAGGACGCGGCGCCTGATTCGGTTTGAAGAGGGTTGTGGCTCTTTCGCGAGGACGTCCAAGACGATGCTTGGGTCGTGGGCCGCGCGGGCGGGTGGGCCGCGCATGGGGCCGAAGCCCAGCATCACAGAATCGGTGCGACGTCTCCTCGGAGTCCGAGCCGCCGGTTCAACGACCGCCCACCAGCTCCGCACACGCGGCCGACTGACCGAGGTCGCATGCGCGTCGGAAGGCCCGTCGTGCGGCGGCCGGGTCACGGCGCGTCCCCCTGCCAGCGTCGAGCAGGAGCCCGAGGTGCAAGCACCCGCCGGCGTGTCCGCCACGGCAGGCGCGCTCGAAGTAGCGCAAGCCGATCTCCTGGAAGCCGGGCGCACTCGGGACGTCCATCCCTTCCGTGTAGATCATGCCAAGGAAGGAGCAAGCGCCGTATTCGTCGCCTTCGCACGCGCGCTCCAGGATCGCGCGCGTACGCACTGGATCGCGCGGCACGCCGAGCCCGGAGTGGTAGTAGTCGGCGAGGTCGGTGCAGGATCGCGTGCGCCCCTGACCGCGCTCGCACGCGCGCTCGAGCAACAGGCGTGCGCTTGTGAGGTCCGGCGGTGCATCAGGCCCGAAGCGATAGGCGTTGGCTTGGCTACGGCAACGGTCGTCGTCACATTCGACGCGCTCGGACGCCGCGCGACCTGAGGCATGACATCCAGACAGGAGCGCCACGAAGATGCACAACCGCACGTTCATGCGGGCATACTAGCGCCGGCTTTACGAAGTGTGGGGCGGGTTCTGCGGAACCGCGTCACGCCGTGGACCGTTCGAATGAAGAAAGTAGGAGCGTCGGATCGAGGCGGGCCCGCCCGTCGGGTCGTTCTCATTCTCCCGGTCCACCGGATCCAACCGGCGCAACACGGCGGCTTCGAGGTCTAGCGCGCGGTGGTCATCACCCGGCCCCTCTTCAGGCTCGATAGGGAGTGGGACGAGAAGGTGGAGCAGCGTCGGGGGGGACAACAGCGCGTGCTCCAGGGGAGCGGACGGGAACGCGCTCGCCGCCACCCGACAGAGCGTCGGGAGGTCGCGTGCGCCGTCGGGCAACGAGAGCGAGACGTGTGCGCATGGGCGCCCGTCTACGGATTTCACTCGCGAGGCGGCGATGGACAATCCCTCCGAGGAGAGCTGCGCCAGCGGCGCGGCGCCATCAGCGTCGTCCAGAAGCGACAGCGCTTGTTCACGTACCTCCCGGATGTGGGCGGGGTCCAGCAGATCGTGACCAGTGGAGTCGCGCCATAGCCAGCGCGCCACCGCCGCGACGGCAACGCCGACGACCGCGCACGGCACGAGGAGTCCACGCGCGGCGGGCGCTCGTCCCACGTGAGAAAGTGCGAACGCCACGGCGAGTTCACCGAGTCCCATCCACCTCGCCTGGGAGAGCCCGATCCAGTGGGGCCGCTCGTCTCCCCGCAAGCCCTCAAGCCCGAAGCGCATTACCGCGTAGGCGGAGAGGAACCACGCGAGCGCCACGCCCGCGGGGGCACGGACCGCCATCCCCGCACCGACCACCGCGATTGCCCACAGGCCCGCGCTCTCGAGGGCCTGCACGGGGAACAGGCGCACGTGCGCCCAGCGTGCCGGGAAGCCGTCGTGCACATGCTCTTCGCCGTAGCGGATGCCGATCGAGGACGGGCGACCGTGGCAGCAGCCGACGAGCAGGCAGCCGACGCGGCCCGACGCGAGGAACACGGCCATCCCGACGCTCGTTGCGTCCAGGTAGCGCAACGGCGGGACGCCCGTCGCGCGGAGCGCCCCGGTCGTAACAAGGAGCGCAAACCATGCGTGCTCCAGGAGCACGAGTTCGTCGCGGCCGAGCAGGCGCCGCCTGAGCGCCGCCCAGGCGAGGAAGGAGAGGACGCAAGAAGCCGCGATCGAGGCGATGATGAGCACCGAGCCGCCGGTGGCGAGGCCGACTGCGACGGTCACGAGGACGGCGAGGTGATACCCGGTGACACCGCACGCCAGGAAGGCGGGCACCTCGCGGCTTCGGGCGCCGAGTCGCGTGCGCGGGAGCAGGTCGAACCATCGATTGATGCTTCGAACCAATGACGGTGAGGTTTCCATCGGACTCGGCTCTGCGGAGGTTGGAGGAGCGTTTCAAGCGAAACCCGTGAGGGGCTCGCGGTGCCTACGCGCGGGGGTCTGCTCAAGCCCCGGGCCGGTCGGCGTCGGGGCCGCCGTCGACTCCGCACGTCGCCTCATCGGCACGAACGAAGGTCTCGCCTTCCAGGACGAACCAGCGATTGCCAGCGGGGTCGAGGAGCTGAGCGACGACGGGGAAGCACGCGCCAGGCGGGAGCGGTCGTAGTGTGGTGTCCCGGGGCGGTCCCTCCCTCCAACCCGCAGCGGTCTCGACGGAGAGGCGCGCGGCAGGGAGCGGCAGGGTGTGCACGAGCGCGTGCGGACCGGCGCAAACGCGCGAGCACGGCGCCGACGGCCTCTGCCTTTCGGCGGCGGGGAGGGCGTAGGGCTGGTCGAGGGCGGAGAGGTGGTCGAGTTCGCCGCGGTAGCGACCTTCGCGCCACTCGTACCGAACCATGAGGCGCACGCGTCGAGCGGTGCGGACCTCCACGCAGTCCACGACCGGCCGCAGCGGGTCGCCGCCGCTCAAGATACCGCAGGTGATACCGCTGAACGTGTGAGTGACCCCGTCGAGGGAGGTGAACTCGCAGAGGCCACCCGTGGGGCCGTGCAGCGGGTCGCACTGCATGGTCGTGCCCCCCGCGTCGCGTCGCGGGCGCGGGGTCGACCCGCCGCGGCAGTGCATCAGGCCCGCGGCGACCAGGGCCGCGGGGAGCCACGTGCGTTCGCGGCGCATCAAAAGAGGCTCAGCGCGCGAACCACGCGGTAGTTGAGCAGCACACGCTGGGCGTCGGGGTATTCGCTGAAGTTGATCCTGCTACCGAGCGACCGTTGTGCGGGCGCCGCGGACGCGTCGGGACGTTGCCGCTCAAGCAAGCGCCGACCGTGGTTCTGTCCGGGGTTGTAGTAGATATAGGTGGCGAGCACGCGCTCGTCTTCCGTCGGGTCCGAGTAATTCAAGCGGGTGCGGTCACCGTTGAAGAGAGCCTGCCGGCGCGCGATGATCGCCGCCATCACCTGCAGGCTCGTGAGGAGATCCGGTGAGCGCACGGAGCGCACCTCCTCTCCTCGTTCGTTGCGGTGCCGCTCCTCTTGTATCCTGGACTCATCGAACCCAGTGGGGAGGAACCCGCGCAGCGGTTGGCGACGCTCCGTGAGTTCGTCGAAGTACCTGTCGGTGCCGAGCACACCGTAACCCGATATGGGCGCGCTGACGGAGACATGATCGCGCTGGTCGGCGTTCATCCAGGGGCCCTCGCGGCCGAGCCCGACCTGACCCCGCACGTACACATCGATGAGTCCCTCATTCATGGCGAAGGAGTACAGCAAGGGGGCTGAAACATTGGGCCCAGCGGCCTGGCGGAGGACGTCGAACACGGTGCGCGGCGTGTCGTTGAGCCGCTGCGCGACCGTGCGACGAGCCGAGTCAGAGGCCGCGGGGGTGGCCCGGTAGAGCGACGAGATGCGCCGGAGGAAGGCCTCTCTGCGCGCGGCCCATTCCGCGTCGGTCGCGCGGAAGGGGACCCCAGCGTCGGCGCCGGCGTCGACGCCGGCGTCGGCGGTCCGTCGGCGTCGAGGGATCGAGGGGGGCGGGGGGCCATGCTCGAGGAACCACGTCCAGTCCGCGGCGAGCGCTCGTATCGCGTCGGGCGTTGCCATCGATTCCCGAGCGGTCTGTGCGGCGAGCTCCCTGCTTTGGTTGCGGTGGTATTCCAACGCGTGGCCTTCGCGGATTTCTGCGAGGGCGTTGGACAACCGATCTGCGTGGTCGAACGTCGACGCGGCGGCCTGCGCGAGGGCGAAACTGTCAGTCGGGGCTGACGGAGCTGGCGCAGTGGGCGTGCGCCTGCAGCGCTGCAGGCGCACGCCCACGTGCGCCGGGCGGGCAGCACGCTGCGCCTCGTGGGCTCCCTGGTGCGCGAGCAAGGGCGCCGGGCCTAGCTGCTGCGCGACGTGCGTCAACTCGTGGGCGAGCAGCGCGCGTCCGAGCGGTAGGTCGGGTCGGTAGGTGCCCTGGGCAAAGTAGATGTCATTGCCGCGCGTGACCGCGAGGGCGCCCTCGCGGCTGGCGAACGCGTGGGCGTGAGCGTCGGTGTGGAGGCGCGCGCGGTACAGGTCGCTGCCGGTCAGCGCGACGGTCAGCGCGGTGACCGCGGGCGGGGGCGCGCCGCCCGAGGGTACGCTCGGCGCACGGCCCTGCGCGCTGACATGCGAGAGGGCCATGCTCATGAGGGCCTGCGGCGACGGCTGCCGCCCGAGGCCGACGGCGAGCCCGACGCGCTCGGCCTCGGCTTCCAGGTGCGACTCGTCCGCGCGGCGCCGCGGCGCCGCGGCGGCTTCGTAGCGGCGTTTCACGTCGAACATCGAAGGGGTCCCTTCTTGAAAGTGCAGACAAGCTCTGCGTGTTGTTGTCGCGGCCGAGCGAGGCCCCGGGTGAAGCGGGCCAAGTCTAGATCGCTCACAACGAAGCAACCATTGGTTTTGCGACGAAGCGACTGTTCCGGCGGCACCGGGTGCGGGGCGGCGCCGATTCGCGGCAGCTTCCAGCGGACTAACGATCCGCGGCGAGCGGCCCCGCTAAGCTGACAGGCAGTCCGAAGAACTTCTGCTCCTCGCGCGCGAGGGCGAGTCGGATGTGCCCCCGCGTGACGCTCCCGCCGTCGTCCGCGGCGAGGAACGCCGCCGCCGCGGCCGCGCTACGAATCGTCGCGCCGGAGACGGCGTACGAGCGTGCGAGCTCTTCGAAGTCCACGTCGTGATCCAGGGGGACGCTGGGCGGGAGGTGGTGCCGCCAGATCGTCGCGCGTGCCGCCGCGTCGGGCAGTTCGAAGTCCACGACGAACTCCACACGCCGGAAGAACGCCCGGTCGATCTGTTCGCGCAGGTTCGTGGTCAGCACGGCGATGCCGTCGAAGCGCTCGATGCGCGAGAGCAGGTACGCCGTCTCCAGGTTCGCGTAGCGGTCCTGCGCGCTGGAGATCGTCGTGCGACGGCCGAACAGCGCGTCGGCCTCGTCGAAGAGGAGCACCGCGCGCGTCCGTTCGACGAGGTCGAAGGCCTCCGCCAGGTTCTTCTCCGTCTCGCCGATCCATTTCGACATGATGCGCGATACGTCCACCACCAGCAGGTCGACGCCGAGCGCGTGCGCGAGTGCTTCGGCCGCCAGCGTCTTGCCCGTGCCGGGCGGACCGGCGAGGAGCACCCGCACGCCTCGCGCACCGGGGTAGCCCTTGAGCACGCCCCATTCGTCGAGCACCTTGCGCTGGTTGCGGAGCCGCCGAACAGCGGACTCCAGGAGCACCCGCGCGTGCGTCGGGAGCACGAGGTTCTCCCACGTCGCCGTCGGGGTGACGCGTCGGACGCCGGCGGTGAGCTCGGCGGCGACCCGGACCCGGGCGCAATCGGCGAGGTCGGTTTCTCGCAGCGGCCCGCCCCGGAGGGTCGCGCGTTCACGCGCGTCGGTCGTTACGGCTGCCGCCACAGCAGGGTCGACGGGGTAGCGGGCCGCAAGGGCGTCGGCGCACTCCGCGAACTCGGGGGTCAGCGAGCGCCACATCGACGCGTGCTCAGCCGTCGAGAGCGGCGCCACGGAGACGACGAGCGTCGCCCGCGTGCCGCGCAACGTGAGCTCCCCCGTCCGCGCGCACAGGATCGAAGTCCCCGGCCACTCGTCGAGCGAGGGCGCTTCGTCATGGCGCGCGTCATCACTCCGAGGCCATTGCAGCACCGGCACCACGTCGAGGGCGGTCGCGAGCGCGCCGAGGGTGGCGATCCGCGCGCGGTCGCGGAACAGCTCCCGGCTCGCGCCGGCCTCGAAACATTGCGCCGCGCGCCCGGCGACGTGAACGAGCGCACGCGCGCGCTCCAGGGCATCACGCTCGCGATCGGCCGTCACGAGTACGGTGACGGGGCGCCGCAGCGCGAGCGCCTCGCGCGCGATGGCGACCGCGGGGCTGGACAGCCATTCCTCCAACCCCGCGGTCACCGCAGGCCCGTCCGCACGTGCCCACCCCCTCGGCCACGGCGCGACGCCTCGAAGCGCGGGCCAGAGCCCGTCCGTCAACGAGAGCGATCGCTCGTAGAACGGAGGCCCGGGCTCGACCCGCAGCAGACCGCTCCCCGTTGCCCCTCCGGACTCCAGCGTCCGGCGTAAGAGCGAGCGCTCCTCGTCCGAATCGCAGAACAGTCGCGCCGCGAGCCCGACGAAAGCCCTCGGCTCGCCGGTCGGGTGCAGGGCGCGCAGGGCTTCTGCGATCCCCTCGTGCTCCTCGGCGATGCCCGCGAGCAAGAGAACGTCGATCTCCGCAGGCGACAGGTGGTAGGCGCGGACGAGCCGGTCCAGCGGGTGCTCGGCTCCGTCGCGGAGGCCCTCCGGGGTAGCCCCGCGGGCGGCACGCTCCTGGAGCGAGCCGAGAAACGCAACGGCGGCGTCGTGACGAGGCCATGCACGAGGCTTTTGCGCCAGAAGACCCGCGAGTCGGGCTATTTCCAGGGTGATCCGATGCTCCTCAGGAGAGATGCGCTCAGGGGAGGAAGCCATGAAGATGTCCTTTGTGCGTGGGAACACAGCAGGAGAAGTGACGACGCGAAGTCCGCACGACCCCTTTCATTCAGGCGGCGGGGATGTCGTCTGCATGAAGGTGAGTCCGGCGCGGCGTCGGTCGCAGCCCATTGGCGCGCCAGCTCCCTCATCGGGATCGCTGGGCGCTCCTCGACCTCCCGAGAACTGACCCTGCATGAGACTATGATGGGGACTCAAACTTCTTGTCCGGAATCGACCCCAGCCTCATGGGTCCGAAGCGCCTGGGACGGTCTTCGGTGTTGGAGTACGCGATGCGAAGCAACTCACGGCAGTCTCCGGCTGAGGCTCGCGTACAGCTCATCGGCGAGGCGCTCGGCGCCGCGCGGTCCGAGGAGTTCGTCCGTCGAAGTCAGTTCAAGCTCCAGGTGCTCCAGCGCCAGGCGCCGCGTGCCCGAGCGCCCGAGCGGGGAGCCCGCGAGGCGCTCGGCGAGCTGCCCGAGGGCCTCGTCGAGCACCGCGCGCACGCGGCCGCCGTCGACCGGGTCGTCGCCCGCGTCGAAGGAGAGCGCGTCGATGTGCAGGTCCACGCGCGCGCTCACGACGACGCCCCCGGCAGGTGGCGCGCGAGCACCCCGAAGTCGTCGCGCGAGCGGCCCATGCCCAGCTTCTCCAGCTCGCGCCAGGTCGCCCGCACCAGGTGCTCGGTGCGCAGCAACCCTTCGGGCTGCGCGGCGGCGAGGTGCGACGCCGCCAGCCCGATCGTGTGGATGTGCCCGCCCGCGAAGGCGAAGCGCTCCGCGAAGGACGTGAGGTCGACCTCGGCGTGCCAGTACCGGGGCGGGGGCAGCGAGCGCGCCCAGAGCGAGCCGCGCATCGCCGCGTCGGGCATCGGAAACTCCAGCACGTAGCGCAGCCGCCGCAGGAAGGCCGCGTCGAGGTTGTTGCGGAGGTTGGTCGTGAGGATCGAGAGCCCCTCGAAGGACTCCATCCGTTGCAGCAGGTAGGCGACCTCGACGTTCGCGTAGCGGTCGTGGGCGTCCTTCACCTCGGAGCGCTTGCCGAAGAGCGCGTCGGCCTCGTCGAAGAGCAATATCCCGTGCCCTGCCTCGGCCTCGTCGAACACGCGCGACAGGGACTTCTCGGTCTCGCCGATGTACTTCGACACCACCTGGCTCAGGTCGACGCGGTAGAGGTTGAGCCCGAGCTCAGCCGCGATGCACTGCGCGGCGAAGGTCTTGCCCGTGCCCGGCGGACCCGAGAACAGACACGCGAGGCCGCGCCCCAGCGGGCTGCGCGACCCGAGGCCCCAGCGGTCGAAGACCGTGACGCTCGCGCGGTGGCCGTCGAGCAGCTCGCGCAGCGTCGACCGCAACTGCTCCGACACCACGAGGTCCTCGAAGCGCGCGCGCACCCTCATCGCGGTGACGTTGCGCCCCATGCGCCGCGCGCCCTGCGCGAGCACTTCCTCGGTGAGCGCGGCCGCGTCGACCGTCGCCCCGCGGACCCGGGCCTTCGCCCCCGCCGCCGCGGCCGCCGAGCGGACCTCGTCGGTGCTCGCCTTGAAGCGCAACGCGAGCGCGTCGGCGGTGGCCTCGTCGTCGATCACCTGGCGCCAGACCCGGCGCCGCGTCGCGTGGTCGAAGTCCTCGAGCTCGATGACGGGCCACGCGCCCGTGTGCGCGTTGAGCGGCACCAGCGCCACGACCGGCGCGAGCTGCGCTGCGACCGCCCGCAGCCACGCGTCGGGGAAGGACCGCGCGAGGCACGGTCCGAACAGGTCGACCGCCACCAGGCCGCCGCGGAGGCGCGCCACGTCGGCGGCGTCGGGCGGGTCGTCGCCGGCGAGCACCACCCACGCCTCGCGCCCGGCCAGCGTCGCGAGGTCGAGCGCGAACTGACGACCGACCCGCGCGGAGGGGCAGCGCACGCACAGCGCGCCGTACTCCAGCAGCAGCTCCGTCGCGCCGCGGAGCATGACCTCGGGCAGCGCGACGCTCCGCGCGGGCGGCTCCCGCAGCACGTTCAGCGGCGAGGGCTCGACCGCCGGCACCGCGCCCAGCAGCAGGTGCACGCCCTCGCGCGCGCTCAAGCGGAAGGGCTGCCAGCTCTGCGGACGGTGCAGCCCCGCGTCCACGCGCTCGACGAGTCCCATGCGTTCGGCGGGGCCGCCAACGCCCACTTCGCAGAGCAAGGCCTCGATGGGCAGGTCCCAGGCGTGGTGTAGCAGCGTCGCGACGACGTGGGGCGTCGGCAGGAGTGTCTGCAAGTCGTCGAGCATGATCGAGAACGACGCGGCCACGTCGCGGTGACGCTCGGCGGCGGCGCAGCAGAAGACCATCCACGCGGCGGCCTCGGGGAGCCCGAGGCGCACGCGGAGGCGGACCATCATGGGGTCGTCGGACGCGAGCTCGTCGCGCAGGCGCGCGCCCAGCGCGAGGAAGGGCTCGCGCGGCCAGGCGAGCGGCTCCCGATCGCCGCTCCGCTCCTCGACCGCGCAGCGCGCGCCGAGCAGCGCGAGCTCGCGGGCGAGCGCCAGGGCGCCCGCGCCGGGCGTGCTCACGCGCGCACCTCCATGACGATGTAGGGCGTGTACTGCGCGACCGAAGACAATGGGGGGTACACCCTCGCCGCCAGCCGGTAGGTCCCCGGGGCCAGGCCCGTGAGGTGGATGGTGAGGTGCGTGTCGCTCACCGTCGTGAGGTCGCGGTCCGCCCAGCGCAGGTCTCCGGGAGCCCGGAGCCCGTCATCGAGCCAGAAGAAGACCCGGTCGGCGGTCGCGAGGTTCTGACCGGTGAGAACGACGTCGGTGTCGAGCCACAGCACATTGGAGGGCGGGAGGTCGAGCGACGAGCTCCCCGGGGGTATCACCTGCACCTGATCGGGTTCCGAGGCGAGCTTCCCGCTTGCGACGGACACGTCGTAGACGCCGGGCGGCAATGGAGACGAGGTGCCCGCGGGGAGTTGCACCGCGACCGAGCGCCCGGCCTCCACGACCGTGATGGAGGAGTCCGTGAAGGAGAGGCCCCCGACGACGACGACGAAATCATCGGTGGAGGTGTCGAAGTTCCCGTCGATGCGCAGCCGGCCCCCTACGGGGAGGGTCGACGGCACGACGCGCTCGATCGTCGGGAGCCCGCGCGTCGTGACGTCGGCGAGTACCGCCCCTCCAGGGGCCACGACGTGGCCCGGCGCGCGGTCGGGGCGGGTGCTCACGAGCTGCACCGGCCCCACCTCGCAGACCATGAAGGGACGATGCTTCGTCTGGAAGAGCGAGAAGAGCTTCTCCATGAGCTCCGGCGTGAGGGGCACCTGCGCGAGCGTGAGCTCGCCTTTGGGGGCGTTCGTCAACCCGTAGACGATCGGCGGCGTGGGACCGACCGGCAGGTCGGTGGCGGTCAGCCTGCCCGCCGTGAGGTCCAGTACCGGCCGCGCGTGCACGCCACGGATCACGTCGCCGAGCACGCGGTGCGCCGTCTCGGCGTTGCCCGTGGTCTCGCCGCCGTAGGTGGTGATCAGATAGAACAGCGACAGCGAGACGGGCGGCGGCGTCGAGGTGCCGTCGGGGTTTCGCTGGTAGCCGTCGTTGCGGTGCGAGGCGTGCTCCGTCTGCCAGGCGAGCGTGATGTAGATCGACTCCATCAAGGGCGCCGACTCCGGCAACGGCCCGAAGAAGACCTTCGTGTCCGCGACCCCCGTCTCGTCCACCAGGATCCGACGGAGCACTTCAGACGCGTGATAGAGGTTTTGAAACGTGGCCATCTACCAACTCCCCGACGAGGACTCCCCGAAGGGGATGCCCGGGTCGATCATGTGAGAACGGGGTCCTGTGACGACAGACGGAGGCGCGGGTCGGGCGCGGGCGCGCACCTCCACCCGCCCGATCGAAACGCTCACCTGGGGCCCGCGCTCCGGGGGCGGAAGCGCGGCGCGCGCGGGCGGCGACGCGGCGGCGATCGACGGAGGCGGTAGCGCGCGCGGCGTGATCCGCTCCGCGAGGGGGCGCGCGGGGCCGGGCTCCGTCCGAGCTGGCGCGCGCGGCGGCGACGGCTCTCCGGAGGGCGCCGGGAGCTGGGACGCCGCGCGCGCGGCCTCCGCGTGCATGATTGCGCGCTCGCGCACGATCACGGCCGAAGGCTCGACGGGCGACGCGACCAGGGGCGCCCGCGCAAAGGCCTGCGCAAGCGCGGGTGGAGTCGCACGCACCGCGGACGCGGGGCGGGGCATCGGCAAGTTCGTCGTGGACGGCCCGCGCGCTTCTCCTGGCTCCACCGCCGCCGGATCAGCGCCCAGCGGCGCCCGGATCATCCGCTCGATCCAGCGCTCGCGAACAACCGTCGGAACAACCGCAGCGGGCGACGGCGCGCGCGACGATGCGCGCGATTGCGGTGGAGCCGTCACCCCTTCCGCCACCCCGCGAGGAGGCTGCGCTCCCGACGAGACCTCCGGGTTGCGACCCGTCCGCCAGGGCTGCGAAAATGCGCCAGGCTTCGTGACCGTGGCGCCCGGTTGCGGCGCGGGGACCTTCCAGCGGGCTCGCTCGGGCGCGACGCTCGGCGAGGTCGCGGGCGGCGCTTCGCCCGAGAGGGGCGCCCCCGCCTGCGATGAAGGCGGGACGTCGGGCGCGGCGACGCTCAATGACTGCGCTTCGAGCGCGGCGTCGGAGACCTCCGATCGCGCTTTGAATCCTCCCCGCCGACTAGCGTCGGGCGTCGGCAGAAGCGGCGAGCGCGCCCCCTCGGGCGCGCGCGGTGCCGCGCGCAGGGGCCCCGCCGCGGTGCGTGTCAGCGATCCCATCGGTCACCCCTCGCGCGCGCCGAGCGCGCTGAACAGGCCGCGATCCTCCTCCGCGTCCAGCAGCGCGAGGTAGGCGCTGCGCCGGCTCAACGCCATGCGCAGGATCGCCTCCTCGGACCAGTGGTAGCGAGAGGCCAGCCGGTGAACGTCGCGCAGCGTGCGGCAGCCGCGCGCGATCATCTCGGCAAAAAAAAAGCCGCCACGTCGAAGGTCGCGGTGAACCTGTGTTCGCACTGCGCGCAGGCGGCCTCCATGCCGAGGTCGAGGTCGGGCAGAGCGGCCTCGAGGGCCGCCTCCATGGCCTTGCGGTCCGCGACGCCCAACGCCCGCACCGCGTCGACCGCGAAGGGCCCCTCGCGATCGCCCAAGCGCACGAGCGCGCGGGCGAGCAGGAAGGTCCTGCGCTCGGCGTCGGTCTGGAGGCCGGCGTCGAGCAGGTCCTCCTGGTCGCCGGCGGTGGGCAGGCGCATCACCGCGACGCTCGCGTCGGTGAGCGAGGCGCGCACCTCCGACGGCGGGGCGACCGTCGGCAGTGGGAGATCGGAGAGGCGGAAGTCGGCCGCGCTCCGCGCGCGGCAGGCGGGGCACTCGACCTCCATGGCCACGCGGTCCCCGAGCGACAGCCGCCTCACCGCGAGCAGCGCGAGGTCGCGCTCGACCACGGTGAGGCCGCGCACACGAGAGAGCGCCTCGGTGAAGTCGGCGCCGGGCGCGACCGCGCACCGCGCCACGAGCTCGTTGCAGAGCGTCGCGGTGTTGGGCAGTGCCCGGTACCGCTCGACGATCTCTTCCTCGTGGCCGGTCATGCCGCGGAGGGGCAGCGGAGCCGGCGGCACCGCGTGCCTGTCCGACGAGGCCCGTGTGGATCTGAAGGGGTTCTCGATCCGATCGACAGCCATGTCTTCTCCTGCGTGGTGGTGGGGGGGGAGGCGCCGCGGCGTCAGGGCGCCGCGGGCGCGTCGGTCAGGTCTCGGCGCGCTCGGCGAGCGTCGGGTCGCGCGCGAAGCCCTCGTGCTCGATCTTGATCGTGGTGATCGCGACGGCGTTGGCGTTGGCGTCCATCTCGGGCGACGCCTGGAACTCGCTCACCCACGCGCGCTGGACCTTGAAGCGCATCACGGGGTTGCCCTGGAGGTTGAGCACCTCAATGGCGATGTCCTTGCGGTAGCGCGCGAGCGACATCGCGGCGTCGCCCTCGATGTTGTTGACCAGGTTGGCCCACTCCTCGAAGGTGGTGTCGTAGGTGAGGCCGGCGTCGAGGGTGATGGCCTCGAACTTCGACCGCCCTGGGAGCTTGCGCACGATCGAGGGGTCGCCCGCCTCGCGCCACTCGATCGCCTCGGTGGTCTTCTTGAGCGCGCTCATCTTCGACAGGCCCGCCACCGGGCGGCCGTCGATCAGCACCCTGAACTTGAAGTTCTTGTAGGGGTCGCTGCGGTGGGTGTTGACGGAGAACTTCATGGGGTTTCCTCGCTACGACTTCTGGTTGGTGATCTGGCTGAGCTTGACGATGACGAACTCCGCGGGGCGCACCGGCGCGAAGCCCACCAGCACGTTGACGACGCCCGCGGCGCGGTCTTCTTCGGTGGTCGTGTCGGCGTCGCACTTGACGAAGTAGGCCTCGCGCGACGTGGCGCCCGCGAAGGCACCCTGCCGGAAGAGCTGATCCATGAACGCGCTCACGGAGAGCCGCAGCGAGTTCCACAGCGTCTCGTCGTTGGGCTCGAAGACGGCCCACTGGATGCTGTTGTAGATGCTCATGCGCAGGAAGATCGCGGTGCGGCGCACGGGGACGTAGCGCCACTCCGACGAGGGCCGGAGCGTGCGCGCGCCCCAGACGACGTTGCCGCCGCCGGGCATGATGCGGATGGCGTTGGCGCCCACCGGGTTGAGGTCGTCCTGGTGGACGTCCAGCAGCTTGTACTCCGGCCGCCGCACGCCGATGAGCGACGCCTCGAGGCCGGCGGGGGCCTTCCAGACGCCGCGGCGCTGGTCGGTGCGGGCGTAGAGGCCGGCGACGAAGCCGCTCGGGCCCAGGAAGATGGTCGGGTCGCGCCCGACGCCCACCGGGTCGCTGACCTCGACCCAGGGCCCGTACACCGCGCCGAAGTTGGTCGACGCCAGGGCGAGGGTGCTGGTGCGGGCGCGCGCGGTGAACTCGGTCGCCCCGAAGTTCGCGAAGCGCGGCAGGTCCGCGATGCAGAAGAGGTCCTGCTTCGACCGACCCTCGGCGTAGGCGAGGGCGTCGCGGGCGACGCTCTGGACGCCATCGTCGAGCGTGTTGAGGGGGGACGGCACGACCAGCAGGCTCGCGTCGGTGACCTCGTCGAGCCGGGCGAGCAGCGTCGCGTACGGTCCCGTGTACGCGCTGAGGCCGCCGTGGCCGCCCATGAGCGCTCCCATCGTCGCCGCGCCAGTGATCATGCTATCGAGGTCGGTGAACGGCGAATCGTTGTCCGGGCGCATGGACGTCATCGGGTTCGCCCGCACGAACATGCTGCGCAGGAGCACGTCGGGCGCGTAGCCCTCCTCGCCGGGAGTGAGGCTCAGGCGGTCCCAGGTCTCGACGAGCTGGTGGCGCGCGGCGCCCGGCGCGCGGTACAGCACGAAGAGCTTCCAGTGCGCCAGATTGCCGTCGCTCGACGGCGCGTAGAACACACTGACGTTGTCCGACCACGCCCCCGGCGACGCGGCGATCACCGCCGAGCGGGCGCCAACATCCATCGTGCCGCCGGCGGCGCGGAGCACGTAGGCGGAGGTGCCGCCGTTCTGGAAGAACGCTTCGACGGAGTCCCGCAGCGTCAAGCGCTGCGGGAGACCGACCACGGCGGTGTGCCGCTGGTAGCCGCCGAAAATGCGCTCATAGTCGTTGACGCTCTTGATGCTCGTCGGATCGAGCGGGCCGCGTTCCGTCTCCCCGACGAAGATGGCAGTGGACGTCCCGACGGATTCGATGGCTCGTGCCCCGCTCGGGACTTCTTCGACGTAAACACCTGGATGCAGATGTGCAGGCATGTTTTCTCCTTTTGCGCCGGGTCCGTACACGCGGCGACTGCGGTTGTTGAAAGGGAGGCGGGAGCTGCGCCTCAACCCCTGCGCACTCCTTCGCGCGAGGGTTGAGGCGCCGAACTCGATCGTTCGTGAGATTAGTCGCCGAGCACGATGTAATCGATGGTGCCCATTCCGCCGGGATTGGCGAGGATCACCGTCACCTTGGCGAGGGCGCCGAGGGGCGAGGACGGACCCATGCTGGACGGGGCCGTAGGAAAGCAGAGCGTCAGCACGCCGCCGGGCGGCAGCTGGAAGCCGCCGGCAGCGGCATACGCGTCCTCATACTGGTGGGGGTGAGTGAGGTCGTTCGCGGGGAACGAGGAGAACGAGGTGATAGGGTTGTTCAAGAACAGATGGATGGGGTTGCCCGTGTTGTTCCGCACGATGAAACCGCGGGCGATGCCCACGCCACCGAACGCGATCGTGAAATTCGTCGTCGTCCCCATGTGCGCGAGGTCGTAGGAGCCCGCGTTGATCGCGTTGTAGGGAGCCACGCCGTTGAAGCTCTGCGTGAGCGCGCCGCCGCCGCCGGGGGTGTAGGAGACGTTCGTCGAGAAGATTGCCTGTGACATGAGATGACCTTTTCCTTCGTAGCCGTTGTCGAGAATGAATCGGGAGGTCACGGCCGCGCGCACCAGCGCCCGCCAGCCGTCCTCTCCCCTAAGGAAGGAAAACCCTTCCGAAGACCTTCCGGCGCCCGCCGGGTCGCCGGCCGTCAAGGCTGCGGAGACTGCCCCTCGACCGGCCTGAGCACCGCGACGCACCGCCGCTTCGCGCCCTTGCCGGTCCTCACCATGGTAGTCGCCAGCCGCAGCGCCTCGGCGTGGTGCTGCGTCCCCGCGAGCCGCTCGATCATCCGATAGGCGGTGGCGCGGAGACCCCCAGGTGGTCGGCCAGGTCCCGCGCCCTCATCGGGACCGTCGGGCGCTCTTCAATCTCCCGAGAACTAACCCTGCATGAGACAATGATCGGCGCCCAAATCCTTTTGTCCGAAATCGCCACCCATGAAGCCGACGACCTGCCCACTCGTTTGACTCCCCACTCCTGCAACGACGTGGCCGCAGCCCGCTCTTCGTACAGGTTCTGGAGCATCCAGTCGCGCGATGGCGCCCCGGCGGAGGCGCGGCGCAGATCGCGTCGATGCAGTGTCGTCCCTCACGCCCACAGCCCCTGCAGCGCCGCGAGCGTGCGCCCGTCGAGTCCCCCGTCGCCGTCGAGCCCGTGCGCCCGCAACCAGGCCGCGCACGCCGCCGTCGACCTCGGCCCCCACGCGCCGTCGCCCGCCACGCCCACCCTCCCTTAGGCCCACACGGTGACCGTCGCCGCGTCGCCGCCCGTGAGGTCCGCCACCGCGAGTTCTCCCCGCTCGGCCCGACAGATCACCCGCAGCGCGCGCCGCCCGTCGTCGTCGATGCGCGTCGGCGCCGCCCACAACGCGATCGTCTCCGTCGCCCCGAGCGCCGCGGTGTCCTCCGCGCGCACGTGGTGGGCCTGCACGTATGAGCGCACGGCCGCACCCGCGTCGATCCACCCCAGCGCCCCGGCGCGCGCGAACGACGCCCGCGACGCCGCCACCCGTCGCGCCAGCGCCCCGAGCGGCGCCATCGGCTGCGGCCGCCCCCCGGGCTTCGCGGGCGCCGCGTAGCGCTGCAGCTCGAGGTCGACCGCGCCCGTCGCGGGGAGCTTCACCCCCGCCGTGCGCTGGCTCTGGAGCACCCGATCCGGCGACAGCGCCCCGGCCGTGGTGAGCGCCCGGCCCTTCTGGGGTCCGACCGTCGCGCAGGCCGCGACCGCCGCCTGGTGTGCACGCTCAGCCACCTCCAGCGCCTCCCGCAGTTCCGGCGGTCCGTGTTCGCGCGCGAAGAGCATCGCGAGGGTCGCGGCATCCGACCGGCTGCCACCCCGATCTGCGAGCCAGAGTGACGCAATGACAGGTAGCCATTGCGGCCCTCGACGCTGGCGCTGCACGACCGGAAGAGCCGCGCCCACTCGGCGGCCAGCACCGGCGCGGCTAGGCGAGCCTCGGTCGGCAGTCCGGTCCTGCGCGACGAGCGGCATGCCGTCGTGGAAGGTCTCGTCGACGCACATGCCCATTGCGCGGGCGGTCATCGCGGCGGCCAGTCGCCTGCGCTCCGCGACGCTCCAGGACTCGGCCGCCCGGAGCATCGCGTGGACGCGCCCGTGGAAGTGGCGGTCGGAGCCAGCGTTCATCGGACGGCCGCCGCGGTGGCGTAACGGTACACGCAGGCCTTCTGGTATCTTTCTCCCCGCCCATGAGCCCGCACCACGCCTCGAAATCTATGACGATTGTCGTCGTCGACGACAACCCCTCGGCGGAGCGCATCTTGACCGCGCTACTCAAACAGTCAGGCGTCGAGGCGGATCGGCCACGAACTCGCGAAGCAACGGCTGGCGCAGTGGGAGCGCGGGGCCACTACGGCGGCCTCGGCGCGATCGGCGCGCGGTGGGTCCTCGGAGCGTGCGTGCTCCTCGGGTGCGCGCGGCCGGGTCGTCCCGTGGTGACGGCGACGCCAGCGGTGGCCGCGACGCCCGCCGTGCGCCGCGCGGCGCCTCCCAACACCGTCTGCGCGGCGCCGCCCCGCGATCCGCCGCAGCATGGCGCGTGTACGCCCTCCGCGTGGCAGCGCGTGACGCCGCCCGCGCCGCGCGTGGAGCGGGAGCGATCCGTGGCGCTCAGCGGCGGCGCGACGCTCTGGATCGGCCGTCACCTGGACCGCGAGGAGCAGGACGGCACCGCCCGCGTGGTCTGCGAGGCGCTCGGCGAGGGGCCGGAGGTCGCCGTGGCGGGGGATACGATCCTCGCCTGGGGTCGGTGCGGCGACGGCACCTGGTGCCTCTGGCGCTCGACGGACGGCGGTCGCCATTGCGAGCGCGCGGGCGGCGACCTCTTCCGTTGGTGGACGACCGCGGAGCCGGTCGAACAGCTCCCGTGGGTTGCGGCGTCGTCGCGGGCCGTGGTCGCGTGGTCGCGCCACGGACAAGGCGAGCTCTGGATCTCGACGGACGCGGGGCAGAGCTGGAGGGAGGGCCCCCGGCCGCATGGTCTCGTCGAGGCGGTCGTGCCGACGGAGTCCGGCGATCTCGTCGCGCTCTCGCGGGGCGCGGGCGGGCCCGAGGTGCAGCGCCTCGCGTCGCCCGCCGCGGGGACGTGGGAGCGGGTGCCAGTCGCGCCGCCCCTCCAGGGCCGGCTCACAGCCGGCACGACCCCCGACGGCGCGGTCTATGTTGCGGACTCGCTCGGCATCACGCGGCTCCCACCGCAGGGCGCGCCCGAGCGCCGGGTCTACGAGATGGCAGAGTCGGTGACTGGGGGGCCGGCCGATTTCGAGGGGTCCTGGGCGGGGCAGGGCCGCTTCGTCGGGGTCTTCGAGACTCGGGAGCCATTCATGGAGCTGACGATGAGCGGCCTCCACCCCTGGGCGTCGGCCCCACGCGCCCTCCCGTGGGTGCGCTTCTACCCCGACGGGCGCGGCGGGCTCTACGGGATCAGTCGAGATGTGCAACTCCACCAGTCACCGGACGGCGCGTGGCGCGACCTGCGCGGCACCGTCCTCGGCTCGGACCCCATGACGGCCGTCGCCGCGCGCGGTCCGCGGGTCGCCGTCGCGGGCCGGTTCGGCGCGGTCGCATGGTCCCTCGACGGCGGGGCGTGTTGGACGAGCGCGCGGCTCCCCGCGGCGGCGGGGCAGCCGTACCGCATGACCGTCGACGACGAAGGAAACCTGCTGGTGCTGGGGACGGGCGCGCTCGTGCGACTCTCGCTCCCGGACGCTCGGGACGAGACCATCTCCCTGCCCGCGGGGTGGACGACGGACCCGGCAGAGGGGTGGGACGGCGGGCTGCCCGGGACCCCCACCGTGTTCCTCGGGACGCGCCGAGGCGCCATCCTCCTCATGTCCCGATCGCTGTGGGAGCGCGGCGTCGACGGCGCCTGGCGGGAGCGCTTCGGGTGCACCGATCCGCGCTCCTCTGCGCTGTGCTTCGAAGGCCGGGACGCGCATACGGCGATGAGCGATGACGGCGGCATCTGGCTGCTCGACAGCCGGAGCGCTCTCTGGCGACGGCGCGCCGACGACGGCACCTTCGCTCGCGTGAGCAACATCGCACTTCAAGAGTTGAGCGTCATGGGAGCGACGCCCGGAGGCGTCCTGACGCTGGCGTCGAGGTACGAGCTCGCCCGCTCGCGTGACGGCGGACTGCACGTCGAGCTGGCCGCGATCACGCCCGTGGTCTACCGCGACTCGATCACCGCGGGGGTGGTCGCGACCGACGAGGGGCTCCTTCTCATGCGCCAGTCCCCGCGGTCGGGCTTTCGCCGTGATGATGAACTCCCCATCACGGCGAGTGTGTTCGAGGAGGGGGGGCGGCTGCGCACCGTGAGTGGGGTGTTCACGACCTGGGCCCGTGACGAGGACGTGCTATACGGAGGGACGGGGGGCACCCTCTGGCGGGCGTCCATCCGCGCGCTCCTTCGGCCGCCGCAAGGGAACGAGTGCAATAACGATTGACGGCGCGGTGTCGCGCCGTGCTGTGTGCCGTCACCGCGACACGACGTCGCTGAGACGAGCGTGACGGACCCAGTCCCAGATGTTGCGGTGCAGATCGACGAGCTCCGGGCTGCGTGCGATCTCTCTCACGTGCTGGCGATCCTCTCGATTGAAGATCCGACTGCCCTCGCCGCGGGGCGCGTCGGGCCGCACTTCGTCGATGGCGAAAGCGCTCAATGCGTATGTCTCGAAATCAAAGCCGGACATCGGGGGGGACCTCTGCGGCACGGGCCCGTTCGGGGGCGGATCCATTGTGACCCCGGCGCGACCCAACGCCTGCCACGCCACGACGTGCGCGATCAGCTCATCCAGCACAAGCGCGGCCCACGCCCGAGCCCGTGGCAACGGCAACTGCGGCAGGCTGTCGTCGGTGGCGAGGCGCCCCAGGTCGGCAAGCGACATGTCACGGTGGTGGGTCGCGTAGGACGGAAGAAACAAGTTATGCAGCAGGAGGTTCTGAAGAGAACTGATATTCACCTGTCCGACCCGAGAGTGGGTCGTGGTATCCACCCGCCCAGCCGCCATTAAAGAAGGGACCGTGACGTCGAAGTTGATCGGGAGCGTGGCCGCTTGCAGGGGCGCGGCCGCTTGCAGGGGCGCGGCCGCTTGCGGGGGCGCGGCCGCTTGCAGGGGCGCGGCCGCTTGCGGGGGCCTGGAGCGAGCTACATTGTCGTGGATGGTCATGGCGAACGAGGTCATCGCGTGAGTCATTTCATGAACAAGGGTCGTCATGAACAGCTCCAGGTTGCTCATCAGCATCGTCGTCTCGCCACGGGTGCCCCGCGTGAACACGAACACTCTGCCGACGCGGCCGTTCTCTGGCGAAGGCGGCTCGTACATCCCATGATCCCCCTCGGAAGGCGGGCGCTTGTCCGAGATCCACACATCCAGGTTGAGGTAGTACTCGGAAGTATGAAAGCGACCCCTCGGACTGGTCACGGTCATCGCCGCCCTCTGGCTAGGCAGGTGCCGTGTGTCCGCCGGGGCGGATGTCGTGCCGCTCGCGTTGTAGGCATGGCCTGCCACATCTTCGTAGACGAACTCAGCCGGGAGGCTGTGCAGCATCTGTCGGAGCGAGTCGATGTAGCGGTACAGAAGGGAGTCGTTGGAACGCTCGGTTTGGAGCGCCCTCACCCTCCCATCCACCCGTTGCAAAGCTTGCTGGAGGATCGACCTGATCTGACTCCTTCTCCTTGTCGCATGCCGAAACTCGGCCGGAGTCGGGGGCGGAGACGCGTCTTGTACAGGGGCCGGCGTCTGCGCTGGCTGCTGCTGAGTTCCGGCGTCGTTCACGCCGCCGTCTGGGCCACGCCCTGGGTTCTGCTGCCGCGCGATGCGCGGCCCGTCCTGGCGCTGCTGCACCACGTGGGCGACCTCGTGGGCGGCGAGGCGTTGCCCCGCGTGGCTCCCGGGGTTCCACTCGCCGCGCCCGAAGTAGATGTTCGGCCCGACGGTCACCGCGCGCGCGTCGAGCGACTCCGCCACCGCCGCGCCGTGGCCCCCGGCGTGCACCCGGACGTCGCCGAGGTCGGCGCCGAGGCGCGACTCGAAGTGTGAGCGCAGGCTCGGCGGGAGCGCGCCGCTCTCGCCCTGCTCGGCGCCGCCAATGGGGGCGGCGGGCGTGGCGGTCGCGGCGAAGCGGTCCGCCGCGCGCTCCCTCGCGCTCGCCGGGTGATCCATCGGGAGAGACAACGCGAAGCGACCGAGCCCCGGCGCGTTCACGGGGCGCCGCGGAGGGGCCTTCGGCGGTGCGATCGGACGGGCGGACGCGGGCGCGGGGAGGGGAAGTCTCGTTCTCATAGGAGTGCTCCTTTCGTCAGGCGTCCTGAGCCGTCGGGCAGGTCGGAGAGGTGCACGCCGGGTTGGGCTTCGCAGCTCACGCCCACAGCCCCTGGAGCGCCGCGAGCGTTCGCCCGTCGAGGACCCCGTCGCCGTCGAGCCCGCGCGCCCGCAACCAGGCCGCGCACGCCGCCGTCGACTTCGGCCCCCACGTGCCGTCGCCCGCGACGCCCACCCTCCCCTGCGCCCACGCGATCACCGTTGCCGCGTCGCCGCCCGTGAGGTCCGCCACCGCGAGTTCTCCCCGCTCGGCCCGACAGATCACCCGCAGCGCGCGCCGCCCGTCGTCGTCGATGCGCGTCGGCGCCGCCCACAACGCGAT
>JAQBQI010000496.1 GCA_028287085.1 Myxococcaceae bacterium | reverse complement strand
GCGGCGGCGGCCTTCGAGGCGCGCACCGCGCAGGCCGCCGGGACGCTGCTCGCGCAGGCCGTCGCGGGCTATCTCACCGGGCACTCCTTCATGGTGCCCGGCGTCACCACGATGGGCACCTCCGCGCCGCCCCTCGCGCTGCCGGGGGCGATCGTCGCGCTCGTCGCGGTCTTCTCGGACGTCGACGCGTCGCTCGATACGCGCGCGCAGCGCGTCGCGGCCGCGTGCACCTCGCTGGCGACGACGACCCTCGTCGTGTTCGCGCCGTCTCCGATTCCGCCGCCGATCTGCCCGCCACCGTCGATGGTCTCCTGACGCGCGGCTCGCGTTCGCCGCGAGCTGAGCGCCCCTCCACCTCAACCGACCTCACAAGCCGCTCCTCGAACCGCGGGGCCGCAGGCCACGCCCGCGGCCGCACCGGATCCACCTGAGTTGAGCGAAGCCCCCTGACGCGCCGGCGAGGCCGACGACCACGGGCGCGCACCGGCGCTCCCGAAGCGGCGGCCCGGTGGCACCCGGCCCACGCCCATCAGGCTCTCGCCCCGCTCGCCCCACTTCGGTAGCGTCTCCATCATGGCCAAAGCTGCGACCATCAGAAAATCCGCCCCGTCCACTTCATCGGCCGCCTCCCGGTCCCCGACCGAAGTTGCCTCGGAGGTGAGCGGCGAGCTCGGCCAGCTCGCCGACATTCGCGCCCGCTTCGCCGCGCTCTCCCCGGCGCAGGCCGCGACCTTCCGGGCGCTGCACGACGACGAGGCCTGCCGCGCCAAGGGCACCAACACCCGCGGCAAGGACACCTTCCGCATCGGCATGAGCTGGGCGCGCACCTTCGGCGCCCACGCCGACGACCAGGCCGTGAACCCCGTCGCGGTGCGGTGGTTCCTCGACTGCCTGAGCGCCCTCGGAACGGCCCTGACCGGGCGCGCGCCCGCCGCCAACGTCTCGCACGGCGCCGCCACCACCGATGCCGAACAGGCGGCCGACAAGGTGCTCAAGCGCGTCGAGCGCTGGGCCCGCGACGCGGCCGGCTCGCGCGCTGAGCACGTCACCGCGCTCACGACCGCCCTCAGCCCCGACGCGACGGCCACCAACCTCCGCCTCGCGCGCCTGCGCCGGCTCGCCGACCACCTCGACGCCGGGCTCGCGTCGCCCCGCGCCGCGGCGCTGGGCCTCTTCCAGCTCGACGCGGCGACGGTCGGCTCCCTCCGCGCCGCCGCCACCCAGCTCGACGACCTCGCCCGCGGAACCCCCGCCCCGCAGCAGGTCGACCGCGACAGCCCCGCGGTGAACGCCGCCGAGGGCTAGGCTGTTCTTCGCGATGCGCCCGCTCTGGGACGACTTGGCAGAGGCCCGCGAGGACGGCGCCACCGCCCTGCTGCTCACCGTCTCCCCGACGCTCCTGCGGGGGCTCGACATCCGGTCCGACCGTAAGCCTGCCGCGCCGAAGAGCTGACCCCGCCACGATAGGGTCTCCCCCCTGCCGCGACTGGGGTCTGACCTGCCACGAATGGGTCTCGGGTCGCCGCGACGCCAACGGGCCAGAAAAAAGTTTGAGCCCTGATCATTGTCTCAGGCAGGGTCGGTTTCGAGGTGGCTGAAGAGCGCCCGGCGGTGCCGCTGACCGGCGCCCGGCGAGACCCTCGAACTCCGCGCGCGCCTGCGTCGATCAACCTCCCGAACGCCTGACCTGGGTCGCGGCCGGAGCGTACGTCGCCCATCCAGCCCGCTCATTTTCGATCGCCGCGCGATCGCTCGAACCTGCGCCCGAGCCCTCCGAGGCGCGAGCGCACTCGTCCGCTGAAACGGAGCAACACCCCCATGATGGACCGGTTCCTTCAACAGCCGCTGCGCTTCGGCGCGCGGGGCGGCGTCGCCGTGATTGACGACGCCGACAGGCACCTGCGCGACAAGGTCGAGGCGGTGCTGTTCACCGCGCCCGGCGAGCGCGTCAACGCGCCCGACTTCGGCGCCGGCATCGACCGCCATGTGTTCGGCGACCTCAGCGAGCTCTCCGCCGCCGCGCTGGAGTTCACCCTGTCGCAGGCCCTCCAGCGCGACCTGGGCGACGAGGTGATCCTCGACGGGGTCGACGTCACCGCCGAGGAGGCTGAGGGCGCGCTGGTGGTGCGCATCTCGTTCCGCCGCCGCTCCGACCGCCGCCCGCGCAACCTGGAGGTGAGGCTGTGAGCTCCAACTGGCTCTCGTGGTCGGAGGCGAAGCCCCGCGCTGATTTCCAGGGCATCGACTACCTGTCCCTCGAGCTCTTCGACCCCCCGGCCATCCCGCGGGCCCGCCTGACCGTGCACCTCCGGGAGACCTGGGCCTCGGGCATGTTCACCCCCGGGCACTTCGCCCTCCGCGGCGCGGAAGGCAGGGAACCACCCTGGTCCGTCGTCGACCAGCACGCGTCCGAGAAGACCGTCGTCCTGGCCTTCAACGACCTCGGCCCGCCGGTCGACTACACCCTCGAACTGCTGCGCGACCTCCAGCGGCCGGTGGACGCGTTCTTCCGCGAGAAGAAGTTCACCTTCGCCATCGGCTGCGAGCGCGGCGATTGCCGGCCCGACCCGGCGCCGGCGGTCGTCCCATCCGCGCCGCGCCCGGCGGTCGACCTGCTGGCCAAGGACTTCGACGGCCTCCTCGCGATGTTCGCGGAGTGGGTGAAGGTCCACAACCCGAGCTGGGCCGACCTCGCGCCCGCGTCGCTCGAGCGCGTGCTCGTCGACCTGCTCGCCCACCAGGGCGACATGCTCTCGTACCATCAGGACCGCGTCGCCGCCGAGGCCTTCCTCGACACGGCCACGCAGCGGTACTCGCTCCGCCAGCACGCGACGCTCCTCGGCACGACACTCTTCGATGGCGCCGCGGCGGAGACGCTCCTGGCCTTCAGCGGCGGAAGTGGCGGCGGCAAGGACGGCAGCAAGGACGACGGCCCGGGCGGCAATAAAGACGGCAACAACAACGACGGCAACAACAACAACGACGGCAACAACAACGACGGCAACGGCAACGACAACGACGGCGGTGGCAGCGTCACGGTCGGCACCGAGGTCACCACGAGGTCGGCCGGGGGCGAGCCGCCGGTGGTGTTCCACGTCACGGAAGTCCCGCCGATGTCGGACGACCACGGCACGCTTCAACTCGCGGCGTGGCCGGGCGCCGAGGACGCGACGATCCCCGCCGGTGCGACGGAGGTGCTCCTCCTGGGAAACGCCCAGGGCCTCTACTTCGGCCGGCGGCTCTGCTTCGCGCAGGGGCGAGCGGAGGGCCCCTTCCGCGCGACCCACGTGGTGAGGGTGACGCACTGGGAGACCCTGTCCCTCAACGGCTGGGTCGGGTGGCCCGGCCAGGTCAGCGACGGCACGACGCCCGTCCAGGTGACGCGGGTGACCTTCGACCCGCCGCTCCCCGAGGCGATGTCGCCCTGGGACCACGACGGGTTCACGCTCTTCAGCAACCTCGCGACGGCCCGCTTCGGCGCGCTCCAGACCGACCGCATCGACCTCCTCGCCCGCACCTTCACGGCGCTCCGGGGCGACGCCATCGTCGAGGGCGTCGGGTCCGGCGGGCGCCCGATCCTGCGCGCCTTCAAGCTGCCGCAGTCCCCCGTGCTCTTCCGCGAGGAGCGCGACGCGAGCGGCGCCGTCCGCGGCGCCCCGGAGGTCGAGGTCTCGACGGGCCGGGGCGACATGCAGGGCCCCTGGACGCGCATGGAACACCTGCACGACTCCCGCGCCTTCGACCGCCACTACGTCGCCCACCTCGACGAGGACGGCTCCCTCTGGCTGGAGTTCGGTGACGGCCGCCGCGGCCAGGCGCTGTCGCTGCGCGCCGACGAGGAGCCCGCGAGCACGGGCGCGACCGAGGAGCTCGTCGTCCGCTACCGCGTCGGCGACCCCGTCGACGGCAACCTCGGCGCGGGCACGCTCGTCCGCTTCGCGCCCCCGCCGTCGCCGAACCTGACGCCACCGCGGAACGCGTCGGTGATCAACGTGGTGCTCGCGACCGGCGGGCGGAGGCGCGAGGCGATGGACGTCGCGCGGGTGCGGGTCCCCGCGTCGCTGCGCCACGGTCCCCTGGAGCGCGCCGTGACCCTCGACGACTACCGGCGCGCCGCGCTGATCCCCGGCGTGGCGCAGGCCTTCGCGCGCCCGGTGGGGGGACCGTTCAACACGGTGCTCGTGCTCGTCGACCCCGAGGGCGAGGCGGGGCTCCACGAGGTGCTGCGCGCCGACGTGCAGGCGCGGCTCGACGGGCTCCGCATGGCGGGCCGCGAGGTCGTGGCGCGCGCCCCCGTCTACGTGCCGCTGGAGGTGCGCGTCGCGCTGTGCGTCGAGCCCGGCGCGCAACCCCACAAGGTGAAGGCCGCGGTGCTCGCGGCGCTCCGGCCGGGCGACCGGGGCGCCGGGTTCTTCCTCCCCGACCGGCTCACCTTCGGGCAGTCGCTCGAGGTGGGCGAGCTGCTCGCGTTCGTCCAGGCGATCCCCGGCGTCCGCTCGGTGACGGCGTTGCGCTTCCGCAAGCTCCGCTCGCCCGACCGGACGCGCGTGGTTCCGCTGCTGCGGTTCGGACCCACGGAGGTCGCGCGCCTAGACGCCGACCCCCGCCGCCCCGAGGGCGGGACGCTCGATGTGCGGGTCGTGGGGATCGACCCCGAGCTGCGTGAACAGGACTTCGTGATCCAGGAGGTACCATGAGCCGCCCGCCGCGCCCGCGCGCACAACGGTCGACGTCGGGCGCTCCCGACGCCGACGCGCGATCGATGGACTACCTGCCGCTGGAGCACGCCGACCTGGTGGCGCTCCAGCGCGACCTCGCCGACGAGCTCCCCGGCCTGTCGCAGCCCGACGCCGAGGGCGACTTCGCGGGCTCCCTCATGGAGCTGTCGGCACTCGCCGGCCACGTGCTCGGGCTCTACCAGGACCGCTACGCGACCGAGGCGTTCCTGAGCACCGCCCGGTCGCCGCGCAGTCTGGTGATGCACGGCCGGCGCCTCGGCTACGAGCCGGCCCCGGCCGTGGCCGCGACGGGCTACGTGCGCCTCGTCGCGAAGGGCGCCGCGGGTCGCGTGGAGGCCGGGTTCGGGCTCTCGTCGACCTCGACGAAGGGCGGCGCCCCGCAGGACTACGAGACCCTCGAGGACGTCGAGGTCGACCCCGCGCACAACGACCTCGTCCCGCGCGACGCGTACGTCACGTGGGGCGACACGCACCCGGATTTCCTCGACGTGCCGGGGCTGGGGTTGGGTCTGTCGCCGGGCGATCCGATCGTGATCGCAGGGTCGGGCAGGCTCCACGCCGACTCGGTCAGCGACGCGAGGGAGATCCCGCTGCGGCGGGTCACGCGCCTGAAGACCACCTCGGGGCTGCCCGCCTGGGCGTCGACCCGGTCGGTCACGCTCTACGCCCGGCCGAAGACCCGGGCGCACCTCTTCGGCGTTCTCCTCGACCCATCCGACGTCTCCAACGCGGAACTCACGCACCTGCCGAACACGGCCGACGTGACCACGACGTGGACCCCCGACGACCCCAACCGGCTCTACCTCAGCGACGAGCTGAGGGCGGTCGACGCGACCGGGCCCGCGGTGCGCCTCTTCAACGGCACCCTCGCCGCGTTTGAGCTGCTGAACGCCCAGCCGGTTCAGGTGACCTTCCAGAAGGTCACGACCGACCACATCACGACGCCGACGCTCACGATCGCCGTCGCCGGTGCTCCGACGACGACCGTATCGGGCACCGTCATCCCCACCACGAAGACCGTCGCGATGACCCGCACGGTGACCAGCCTCAAGCTCTACCCGCCCTCAGCGGCCCCCCACGCGGCAGAACGCGATCAGCACGACCCACGCGCGAGTGTCTGGCTCCTCGGCTGGAAGACGCGGATCGAGGTGCCGTGGACGGGGCCGAACCTGACCCCGGCGAACGGCGCGATCGAGCTCGCCGGGGCGTACGACGGCCTCGCGGCCGGGACGCTCGTTGCGCTCTCCACCGCGCCGTCCGCCGAGGCCGCACCGTCTGCCCCCGAGATCGCGCGGCTCACCCAGGTCGAGATCGTCACGGCGCCGGTCCCCTTCACGCGCATCGCGTGGCGGGTCCTCGACCCCGTCGTGAACCCCCGCGGCTGGCTCGTGAACGAGCTGACGGTGTGCGCGAACGTGGTGCCGGTCTCGCACGGCCGCACGGTCACGGAGGCGCTCGGCGACTCCGACGGCGTGACCGGCTTCCTCCGCTTCACGCTGCGGAACAAGCCGGTGACGTACCTACCCTCGGCCGAGGGTGCAGAGCCCGCGCTAGTGGTGCGCGTCGACGACCTCCGCTGGGAGCGCGTGATCGACTTCGAAGACTCCGGCCCGCACGACCGTCACTACGTGGTGCAGCGCGACGAGGCCGGCGCGCTCGCAGTCGTGTTCGGCGACGGGATCCGCGGGGCCGTGCCGCCCTCCGGGCGCCGGAACGTCACCGCGCGCTACCGCGTGGGCGCAGGCGCGGCCGGCAACGCCCCCGCCGGGGGCGTGTCGCAGATCCGCAAGAGCCACCCGCTCGTCGAG
Organism: Myxococcaceae bacterium; assembly: GCA_028287085.1. Classification (GTDB taxonomy): domain Bacteria; phylum Myxococcota_A; class Polyangia; order Polyangiales; genus SCUS01. Next base: position 36,237 of record JAQBQI010000496.1, on the reverse strand, counting down.
AGCGCCTCCAACCCCCGTGCGATCAGGGGAGGGGTGGACGCTGCACAGTCCGAGGACGTGCGGGCGAACGCGACGCAGTACCTGCGCACCTTCGACCGCGCGGTGTCCGCCGCCGACCACGCCGACCTCGCCCTACGCTTTCCGGCCGTGGCGAAGGCGCGCGCGACCTGGACGGTGCTCCCGCAGCAAGGGGTCGAAGGCGTGCTGCTCGTGGTGGCCGACGCCGAGGGCGACCCGCCCGACCTCGACCTGGAGCGGAGCGGCTTCCGGCGGTTCATGAACGCGCGGCGCGATACGTCCATCCCGATGGAGGTGACCGGGCCATCGGCCGTGCCGATCTACGTTGAGATCAAGCTCGGCATCGACGACGCCGCCGAGCCCGACCTGGTGAAGAAAGCGGTCGGTGACGAGCTCCACGGGCGGCGCGCCGAGGCGCCCGGGATGTTCACGTTCGCCGGCCGCGAGCTGGGACAGCCGGCGTTCCTCAGCGAGCTGCACGAGCGCCTGGAGGCATTGCCCGGCGTGACCACCGTGAGGGTAGTGCGCCTGTCGCCCGATCCCATTGCCCCGGAGGCCGAGCGCGTTCGGGGAGCCATCGCCGCGCGCCCCGACGAGTGGCTCTCGCTCGACCCCGCGAACCTGACCCTCGACACGCAGGAGAACCCCTGATGAACCCGAGCGACCCGTACGCTTCCCGCTACCCGTACGACCCCCACGTCCACCGCGCGGTGGCACGGCTGCTCTACCGGCTCCTGCCCGCGCTCTACCGTGTCAAGGACCTGGGTCCGTCGGTGCCGCGCGAAGACTCGACGGGGAACATCTTCAGCCTGGCGAACATCCAGGCACGCTTCCTGCGCGACCTGCACGAGCTCGCCGACGACGCGACCCCGCAGGAGATGCCGGAGCACCTCCCTCGGGGCACGGCGGACCTCTACCGGCTCCTGCGCGTGCTGGCCGCACCGTTCGCGGTGCTGCGCCAGAACGTCGACGAGCTGCACGCCGACCTGTTCGTCGACCGGTCCGGCGACGCGATGCTCCCGCTCCTCGCAGGGCAGGTGGGGTCGCGGCTGGTGTTCAAGGACGCCGACGACGACCGCGCCGACCTGCGCGGCACGGTCGCGTGGCGGCGCCGCAAGGGCACCCGCTCGATGCTCGAGGACATGGCGTCCGCGCTCCTGCACCGGCGGGTGGTGACGCAGGAGGGCTGGAGCCGTCTCCTCGTGTCGCAGGACCTGAACCTCCTGCGCCCCGAGCGAGGGGCGTGCGACGTGCGCAGCCCGGAGCTCGCGGACACGTGCGCGGGGCCCTACGACGCGGCCTTCCACGCGCTCGACGCGCGCCGGCCGACGGCCACCACCGGGCGCTACCACCCGAAGCACGTCACCCACTGGACGCACGCTACGACGATGTTCCCCGTGCGCCGCGGCACCCCCGGGCCGGGGCCCCAGATCTCCGGCCTCCCGGCCCTCTCCCGGCGCTACGCCTTCCACCCCGCGGGCGCCGAGGCGCCCCTCCGCGTTCGCGCCGACTACGCCCCCGTGCTGCCACCCTTCGCGGTTTCCGGGAACCCCGTCGCGGCGTACGAGGCGCCCACCGACCGCGTGCCCGCGTCGCTCTTCGCCGCGCACCCCGAGCGCTACTTCGATGACAGAAGCGGGCCTTCGGCGAAGTTCTCCGTCCGCATCCTCGGGCTGCCGGCCGCCGTCGCGTCGTCGCAGCCCATGCCCGGGGCGCCCTCGCCGCGCCCCGCGAGCAGGTCCCTGTACAGCGCCCGCGTCAACGTTGACCTCCTGCGCCGCGGCGAGGGCGCCCTGGGGCATCCGGTCGAGGTGACGGTGTGCCGCGTCCCGTTCAAGGCCAGCGCGCCGAACGAGCCCGACGTCGCGCTGGCGGAAATGCTCGGCGGCGTCCGCGTCCGTGCCGCGGCCCCGGAGTCGATCGCGGGCGCGAATCCGACGAGCTCGGTCGAGGCGGTGGCGATGGTCCGCCTGCGCCCCGCGGTGGGCGCCGGCGCCGCGTACTTCCCGGGCGCGTTCCTCGCGGTGACGGGCACGACGAGCGACGCGCGGCGGGCGAGCGAAGACCCCCAACTCGCCCGGATGGGCTTCCTGCACGGCGCGCTGCACGTCGAGGTGCCCGCGACGTGGGTGTGGGAGGAGCGCTGGTTCTACATGGCCGCCGACGGCTCGCTCTACGACGCCCAGAACGCGAACGAGCCGGGGTCCTCGGGGCACGCCGTCAACGCGGCAGTGATCCGGGCGGGGGGCGTGGTGTCGTTGCCGAACCCCGTCCGCGCGATCGGGCCGGGGCCCGCGTGGCCGCCCACGCTCTCGCAGAGCACCTACGAGCCGATGACGGCCCTCCCGCCCCCGCTGGGCCAGGGGCCAGCGTTCGTGCACGCCGCCCGGGCGCTCGTCGACGAGACCGGGGTTCAGGCCGAAGGGCTGATGCGGTTGGTGTTCGCCCGTGCGGATCCGGAAGGCAGGGTCCCGGAGACCTTCATGAGCCTCTCGTGGAACGCCGCGGCGGACCCTGTGACGACCGCGACGTGGGAGGTGCTCGACGCGGAGGGCGAGGAGATCACGGACCGAAATGAGGTGCTCGAACGATGGAAGAACATCGCGGCCCAGGGGAGCGGCGCGTGCGCGCTCTGGCTGGAGTGCGAAACGGCCGGCATCGTTCTGCCCCCGTGCGAGCTGGCGTTCACCGACGCCCACGGCCAGGCGGTGCTCCTCTGCGTGCCCGAGCTAACTTCGTTCGATCGGCCGGAGAGCTTCATGTTCCCGTCCGAGGCGGACGCCGTGAGTGAAGCCTTCCAGGTGATGCGCGACGGCTCCACGCGCGGCATCGGAGGCGGGGACGAAGGCGAGGGCGAGGCCGCAGGCGAAGGCGAGGACAAAGGCGGGCGCTACGCGCTGGGCCCCGTGATCCCGCTTCCGGGACCTGCGACCGTGCGCAGGCGCGAGGTGCGCGGGCGGCGGCTGTGCGCGTGGCGCAACGAGACGGCGGGCGTGCAGCTTGATGCCACGGAATCGGGCCGGCTCGACGTCGATGCGGAGCACGGGCTCTTCGCGATGTCGCTGGACGACGCGGTGCCGAACTACCTCACGCCGGGCACAGCGTGGCCCCCCGCGGCGCCCGTGACCGTCAACTATCAGGACGGCTTCACCGACCACATCGGCGCGCGCAGCGACGCGCGCGGCCCCGAGCTCGACACCTGGGTGCGGATGCCCACGCGCATCGTGTCCTCGACGGGGAGGACCCGCCAGAGCGGGCCGTCGGGCTCCACCCAGCCGCCCGAGTACGCGACGCTCTCCGACGCCTTCGCGGCCATCACGGCGAGTCCCCACACGGAATCCTTCCCGACCCCCGAGGGCCCGGTCGTCAAGGTCGTCGAGGTCGTCGAGTTCGACGACAGCGCGACCTACTACGAGGCGTCGTCCGTCGCGTGGCCCAGCGGGGTGAACTCGCTCACCGTGCAAGCTGCGGAGTCCGAGCGCCCGGTCATCCGCATCAACGGATCCATGACGTGGCCCACCCAGGTTTACGAAGAGCTAATCCTGCTGGGGCTCTCCTTCGACATGAACGCCGTCGAGACGCCGCAGGCGACGCGGACGACGGTGCAGTTCTGCTCGTCGGCGCGCGCGGGCTGCCGGTGGATCCTCAACCCACGCGACGACGTCCCCAGCGAGGTCGTGATCTCGCGCTGCCACCTCGGCGGCATCACGCTCCAATCCGCGGGTATGGCGAAGATCGACCGGTCGGTGCTGCACGCGTCGACCGTGGAAGGGCTCGGGATCACGATCAACGCGCCCGCGTGGCGCGTGGAACTCGATCGGTGCACGGTGTCGAAGGGCGAGGGGGGCGCGGACGAGTGCGTGCGGGCGAAGGTGCTCGAGGCCTCGGAAGTGCTCTTCACGCACCCGATCGAGATCACGGACCGCTTCTCGGGGTGCGTGCGCTACTCGCGCGTCGCGCCCGGGAGCCTGACTCCGCGGCGCTTCCGGGTGACCGAGGCGCCGCCTCGCTTCGCCTCACTCGACTTCGTCGACGCCGCGCACCTGCGCCTCGCCACCGACGCGCCCGAGGCGATCCTCCACGGGGCCGAGGACGGCGGGGAGATCGGGGCCTTTCACGACACGGGACTCACGCGGCGCGCCGAGGGCTTGCTGCGACGGCTCATGGAATTCACGCCCGCGGGGCTGATCACTGGCGTCATTCGACAGGACTGAAGGAGACACTGACATGAAGGCTGATTTTTCTCGCGGATACAGGCCCGATCACAAGCGCGGCGAGCGGTACCGCCGCGTGCTCTTGCAGCAGGGGCGTGTCGTGCTCGACAGCGACGTCGCGGCGAGCGTCGACGCGGCCGACCGGACCGTCCGCGACGTCGCGGCGGACATGGGGGGCCTCTCGGGCAGCCCCGACGGCGGGTACATCGTCACGGCGGGGCCGCTGTTCGCGCTGTTCGACTCGCTCGACCAGGTGACGCTCGGCCCGTCCCCGCACGAGGACTTCCGCTTCTACCGCGACCACGGGATGAAGCTGCTTGATCGCTATCCCTCCCTCTGCCTCGACGCCACGCAGGGCCCCGGCTCGGTGGTGATCAAGAGCCGACGCCCGTTCCGGCTCGCTGTGCCGGAGGAGGCGCGGCTGCAGATGCTGGCGCACGCGCCGGGCGGCGGCGTCTTCTCCGTCTCCTTCGGGGACGACGGCCCGGGCACCTCGTCGTTCCTCGCCGCGGACGGGACGTCGTTCGAGCGGTGGAGCCTCATGCCGCCGGCGGTCGCGGAGTACGGCACGGTCCGTCTCTCGCTCACCAGCGGCCGCGCGTGGATCGCCCTGATGGAAGGGTACCAGGAGACCGGCTCGGCGAAGCAGTTCTGGATCTCGCGCGGGCGCTACTACGTCGACGGTCTCGCCGTCGAACAGAAGGCGGACGCGCGGTTCCAGGACGGGTTGTTCACGCTCGAAGGGATCACCGTCCCGCCGTTGATGCCGCCGGTCACGACCTCCACGACCACCACGACGCAGCTCATCGCGTACCTCGAAGCGTCCGAGCAGCTCGTCACGGCGGTGGAGGAGCCGGGCCTGCGCGAGCGGGCGCTCGGCGGCGCGCTCGACACGACGGTGCGGACGCGGGCGCTCGGCCGGGTGAAGCTGGCGAACATCACTGGATCGCCCACCGCCCCCACCACCCTCGACGCGGCGGTCGAGCAGGCGTTCCGCGACGTGCGCGCGGGGGAAGGGCTGCTGCGGGTGACCACGAGCAGCCCGGCGGACAACACCGACCCCTGCGCGGTGCCCCCCTCCGGGGGGTACACGGGCGCCGACCACCGCCTGTACCGCTTCGAGGTGCACGAGGGTGGCAACCTCGGCGCCGTCACGATCAAGTGGTCCAAGAACAACGGCGCCGACCTCGTCGAGGTCGCGAGCCTCACGTCGACCGGCTCCTCCGACACGGTGACGCTCAGGCAAGACCTCGCGCTGCGCGACGGCGACCTCGTCGAGCTCCTGACCGACCACGAGGCGCTCTGGGACGCCACCATCGCCACGGTCAACGTCGCGGCGGGCTCCGAGCGGTTCCTCGCGCCCCACCGCGCGCGCGGCGAGCTGTTCGTGGTGAGGGCCGCCGGCCAGCCGCAAACGTACGCCCTGCTCAACCCCGGCACGCTCCTGCCCGCCGCGATGTCCACGGAACTTCGCGGGTTGCCCGGGAAGAAGCTCCGCCGGTGGGACGGGCTGCAACGCACCGCGATCACGCCGACGAGCGCCGGCGCGCCGGTCACGTCGTTCGACCTCGACGACGGGATCTCGTTCAAACTTTCGGGCAGCAACTTCCACCCCGGCGACTGGTGGGAGTACGAGGCGCGCGTCGGCGCGAGCAACGCCAACCCTTCGTGGGCGGACGCGCGTCTCCCGCACGGACCCGAGCGGCTGTTCGCGCCCCTCGCGCGGGTGGAGCACGTGAACGCCGAGTCCCCGCTGAAGATCCGGCACTGGTACGACCACCGCTTCCACGGGCTGCGCGACCTCGAGGCCGACGACATCGCGTACGACGGCGATGTCGTGGGCACGAGCGCCGACACCGTGCAGGAGGCGCTCGACGAACTCTTCCAGCGCGGCTGCTGCGCGGTGGAGCTCGGGCCGCGCGAGTCGGGCGACGACGCGGTGCGCATCAGACAGGCGCTCACGGGGCCGCTGCGCGACGGCGGCGTGCTGTGCCTGCGCCCAGGAGTCTACCGGCTGGACAGCACGATCGCGATCACGGGGCGCAACGTGGAGATCCGCGGCTGCATCGGGGCGCTACTGCTGTGTGGCGGGAGCGCCCCTGCGTTCACGATCGACGGCAACTCGGAGCTGATGCTGCGCAACCTGACGTTCAAGCGCACCAGCAGTTCGGCACCCATCGTACGTTTCAACGCGATAGCGTTGATCACGGATCGCTACCCAACGCTGCGCATGCGCGACTCGGTGTTGCTGCACCTGACTACCGACACCAACGCGGTCGCGATCCAGGCGGGCACCTACCTCCCGGCGACCTTCAGCACGACGTTGGACGAAGTGCCCTTGCTCACCTCGTCGGGTGGCACCGACGCGGCGTCCCCGCTGCAGGTTGCCACCCTCGACCTGGAGAACTGTTCGATCGTGGCGCAGTGCGGGGTAGTCGTCAACCAGCTGAGATACTCGCGGATGACCGGGACGACCTTCGCGATCAACGAAGTCGCGTTGCAGGCCCGCCGCCTGGAAGGCATCGAGTTGAGCGGATGCACCTTCGCTACCGTGTATAGCGATGTCACGAGCGCCCTGTCGGGAGTGATCGACGCACGGACGTCTCGAGAGGCGGCGGCGGTCGTCCATACGGCGGCCAGCACAAGCATGAAGAGCCCTTGGGGACAAGTCCTGACCGGCCGCTGCCTGCTGGCGAACGAGGTGGAGGACCTTACCCTCCGCGAGTCGAACTTCCGCGGCGAGATCGCCTTCTGGTGCAACAGCGTCACCGACACCTCCTTCGCGCGCAACACCTACAACGTTTATCAAGCGATCCGCGCGAAGAGCGCGACCCGCAGCCCCCTCGCGAACCGCGGCGTCGTCGTGGATGGAGAGAGCATCCGGGCACGCTCATTCGGCGTCTACGTCGCGCGGACCGTTGATGGCCTCACCGTCCGCGCCTGCAACCTGTTGGCCTCCCGGGCCATCCTCGTGGGCGCCCAGCCCAACCTGGGAGCCAACCCGATCTTTGGAGGAACGTACGGGGACGTCTCGGACCTCCAGGTGATCGACAACACCTTCACCGCGACTCGCCATTCGGCGACGAGCGACGAGAGGCTGTACGCGACGGTCCAGATCGGCCCCGCACCAGAGGCGGATGAGGCGGCGATGATGAACGTGCTCCCCAGCATCGTAACGCCTGCCGCCGGTGCACTCCGGACAGCGCGCTTCTCCCACGGGACCGCGCTCCCGCCCGAGCGCCTCGGCAGACTGGACCGGGTCACGATCAATCGTAACCGTTTCCTGCCCCCATCCGAGGGCGTGGCCTCGGACGTTTCCGTGCTCTGCACGCTGGTCGACCCGGCCGACCTGGTCGACACACCGACCGCAGACGGGTCGTACGTCGGCGCAATCGACAACAACGAGATCCAGAACGGGATGGTCGGCATCCTGGTGAGAGGGCCCGGATGGATGGTGCGAAACAACACGATCAGCCTGCGCCCGTTCCTCGTACCGAGCGCGATGTCATCGGCGCCCTTCCCCATGCACGCCGGCATCGTCGCGTGGGACTGTGGCGTGGTGAGCAGCGCAGAACACGCGCCCCCGCTCATGTCAATCGCCGGTAATTCGATCGACGTCAGCATCCAGTCGGCGCCCTTGGACATCACGGCATCGAGGCCCGCTGTGGCCATCGCGGTACGGGCCAACGTCCGCCCCATACAGCTCGAGGTACGAAACAACGTGATCGACTGCCCCAACGCCCTGATCTCGTACGATCTCGGCACGATCAATTTCTTCGGTAACACGGTTGGCTCCGGGGACGTCCTCATCAGGCTTTGCGTCAACGGCTCGATCCGTGGCAACCGGATCCTGGGAGTGGGCTATGTCGAGTTGGACATGTGCACCAACATGAACGTCGCCGACAATGACCTCCCCAACCTGACCGCGTACAACATCGTTGCCTCATGCCAGGTTCAGGGAAACCGCGCGCGAAATATCCTGCTCCTGCCCGCGTTCTTGCCGATCTCAGGAGCTACCACGCCTTTGATCCCGCCCTATTCGATCACGGCGGATGATTATGGTGATACAAGCGTCGATCCGGCCGTTTTTAGCACGAGCCTTCCCCCCACCCCGCCCGCCACTGAAATATCCACCGTGCTCCAGGTGAACAACAACTCCAGCTCCCAGATGTTCATCGGCAATCCCACATACCACCCCGGGGCGCTCTCCTGCTTCCAGGTGAACAACAACTTCGTGGTCACCGCCCCCCTGCTCGTCTCCAGATTGGCCATTCGCCTGGTGGAAGTGGGCAACTTCGCGCTCGGCTACGTCCACCCGATTGAGTCAGCGAAGGTTCTTCTCGCTCACAACCTTGGGGATTTGTAATCCTGTCCTGTGTCGGCCCCACAGCTCGACGCTTCACGACCCCCCGGCCGGCCGCGATCTCGCGTCGGGGGCCATCTTCGGCGCGCCGCCCCTGCGCGGAAAGGAACTTCGATGCGGACGAGACCTCCGCCTACGCCCTCACCCTCTCCTCCGATCGAGCCGTCCCTCCCCGTGAATCACCCTGCAAGCGAGAGGGAGCGCACGGCGCCGGACGTCTTCGACATGTTCGAGCTGGCCGTCGGGCCGCACATCTTCCGCAGGCGCGGGGGGTCGGCCCCGGCGCGACCCGACGAGCACTTGGAGTCTCGGGAGGTCGCGCGAGCGCGCCGAGAAGCTCTCGCGCCGGTCTTCCTAGAAGCGGTGACGCACTTGCGGGAGACCGCCGAGAAGCTCCGCGCACGGACGGCGGGCGACTCCCAACTGTACGACTATCTCGGCTCACTCCACCGGGTGTTGGGCGGCCTCCCGTTCGTCTACCAGGACGCGAGAGGCGTCCTGTACGGGCCCCGTCAGGAGGCGCACATCGTGGCGTCTTTTCAACCGCCGAACGAGCGGAGCGCCGGTACCTTGCTCCACCTCGACCTGGAGGTGTGGATCTCGGATCAGGTTCCGCCCCCAGGGGAACGCGGGAGGTACGACCCGCCCGCGCCGCAGAACGGCGGCGTCGGCAGGGTGATCGTGTGGGCGCGCCGCAACGCCGAAGCCCCGGGGGAGACGGCCCGGGATCAACTCATGTCGACACTCGTCCATGAAATGACCCACGCGATGTCGTGGCTCTTCAACGATATCGAGAGCGGCGCCCACCCCGCCCGAAGCGCCGATTGCAGCACTGTGGCGTCCCCGCGCGCTGCGACTTCTCACACGTCGATCGACCTCTCCATCCTGGAGCCCAATGGCATGCGGGAGAGAGGGGGGGTGTCGGTCAACGCCTTCCGGAACCTCATGCTGAACCGCCTGTTCGCGCCGTTCTATAGGGACACCCACGGTATCGCGAGGGGCGCCCGTCCGGAGATCGATAGCGACGACGCGCCGGGGATGCCGCCAGACCTGGCCAGCACCTGGGGCCGGCTCGTGCTGTCGGAGCTCATCTCGTTCGCCGTGACGCGACAGACGATGGCGCATGTTTCCGAGACGGCGACGCGCCCTTCCCCCTCTCCCGCGCCAGGGAGCGGAGCCGCGGCGGCCCTGCCACCCGACCTCTCGGGTTTCGACTTCGAATGGTACGCATTGAGACTCTTCCCCCTCCGAGACGCGCGGCGCGCTTCGGACGCTACCAGCAGCAGGGATCTCCTCGGGACTGCCCCCTATCTCGCGATCGTGCGGGATCTTGCGCGCAGCCGTGAGCTCATCGAACTGCACGCCGCCATCTTTACCTGGTTCGATCACGCTCGTCCAAGCGACGCGCCCCCTAGCACTACTGTCCGTGCGCCAGGAGAGCTTGGGTGAGGAGGATACGATGAGTTGAAACCTTGCATTGGAGCCCCGCGGGTAGCCAACCCCGCCCGGTAGCGCTGACCAGCGGCCGGAAGCGAGTCTTGCGTGGTGACGGGGTGACCCGTCCTGCGAAGCGTAGACCGCGAGGGTGCGGGCCGTGGGACTGAGCCCCGAAAGGTGAGTCGCGAGAGCCGACGCCGTGAACAGCGCGGAAGGCAATACCAGCGTGCGGCAGTGGTCGAGCGCGATGGTCTCGCCGGGGTCGAAGGCCAGGGCACGTCCCCATCGGGGCTCCTCAGGAACCTGGGAGATCCCATCGTCCCCGTTCCAACCAGCCGGGTGGGAGACACCGGAAGAACAACGTCCTGGCCCGCGGGCGGCGCGCCCCTGCCCGACGGGAGCGAACAAGGAGCGCAGCAACGGTACGCAGGGGCCTCGCGAAGGAAACGAAGCGAGCCGGGAAGGACGGCAGGACGTCGGAGTGCCTCGTAGTACCGGCGAAGCGGGGGAACCGACCCAAGGGACCCCGTGGAGGGAAGGGGGTACCGGATCATGGAACTATTGGAGGGAACGATGGCGGAGTGAGCCTCCCCCGGTTGGGTCTCCCGCACTTTGCGTGAATCACGCGGCGAGGCTGACCCATCCCCTCATTTTTGCCCTACAAGACTGCAAAGATCTTTCGGGTGATTTGATGTTCCGCGAGGATCTCCCCGAAGGCGGTCATGAGCGGTCGGAGCCACGCCTCTCGCAGGGTCGGGAGGAGCTGATACCAGCGCTGCCCCTGGGAGAAGAGCGAGTGAACTCGCTTCTTCGCGGTGCCGGGGTAGAGACGCTTGTCCAGGCCCGTGCGCTCCGACGCGGCGCCCAGCAGGGTCAGCAGGGCCTCGGCCAGCGTCGCCAGTCACAGCATCCGGTCGCGGCGGCCGCAGTCCCCGAGGCGCACCAGGGACAGCCCCAGCCCGAAGCGCGGGTCCTTCGTGTCGCGTACGTGCAACCCGGCCCCGAGCCGGGTGGACATCCCGCGCGCCGTCTTCGTCGCGCTCGACGCGGCGGGCCCCCCGGTTGGGTCCGTGCGACTTCGGGCCGCGCGAGAGCGGCGACGTGATGCATGTCGACACCGCGTCGCGCATCGCGAGCGGGGCGTGAGCTCCCGCCCCTCCCCACGTGCGCTCACGCAGGACCGCAGCGCCGCGCCCCAGGACCACTCGCTGGGGTGAGGTTCCTGCGATAGCTTGGTGGGCATGTGGCGGACAGGCGCGCGGTTGCTGGTGGCGGGGGTGATCGCGGTGGCGTCGTGCACGCGCCCACGGACGGAGATCGTGGCCGTGGTGGACTCGGAGGTGGCGTGGGGCCCGGACCAACGAGTGCAGTCGGTAAGCGTGGAGGTGCGGCGCGGGGGGGCGCGCGGCGCGGTGCGGGTCGCGCGGACGATCGTGCTGGGCGGGGGCCCGGGCCAGGCGCAGCTGCCGCTGTCGGTGGGGCTGGTGCCGGGCGACGACGGACTGGACGAGCTGGTATGGATCGAGGTGCGGGGCTGCGCGACGACGAGCGGGTGTGCGACGGGGGCGGCGGTGGTGGTGCAGCGCGCGCTGGCGCGGTACGTGGAGGAGCAGACGTTGGAGCTGCCGCTGCTGTTGGCGTCGGCGTGTGTGGGGGCGACGTGTGCGGCGACGGAGCGGTGCGAGCCCGTGATGGGGATGCGGACGTGCGTGGCAGCGAGCACGGCGCGGGTGCGGTCGTTCCCGGGCCGGGTGGAGCCCCTCGTGGGGGACGCGTCGGCGGGGATGGACACGCCGGGCATCGGGACGCCGGACGTCGGAACGCCAGCGCCAGACACCGGGACGCCGGACATCGGGACGCCAGCGCCGGACGCCGGGACGCCGGATGTCGGGACGCCAGCACCGGACGTCGGGACGCCAGCACCGGACGTCGGAACGCCAGTGCCAGACGTTGGGACGCCGGACACCGGAACACCAAGAGCAGACGCCGGGACGCCAGACGTCGGGACGCCAGTGCCGGACGCCGGGACGGTCACCTGCGAGCCGGGGTTGACGGCGTGCGGGAGCGCGTGTCGGAACCTAGCGATCGACTCGTCCAGCTGCGGAGCGTGCTACCGCGCGTGTGACCTCACGAACGCGACCTCGGCCTGCCAGGCGAGCATGTGCCGCGTGGTGACGTGCTTCTCGGGATACACCGACTGCAACGGCGTCGCGGCCGACGGGTGCGAAGCAGATCTGCGGACCAGCATCGCGCACTGCGGGGCCTGCGGCCGCGCGTGTGCGGCGCCGGCCGGGGGGGCGGCCACGTGCAGCGGCGGGGCGTGCGGACAGAGCTGCCCGAGCGGCCAGTCGGTCTGCGCGGGCGCGTGCACGAACCTGATGACGGACGCAGCGAATTGCGGGACGTGCGGTAGTGCGTGCACGGCGACGCAGGCGTGCGTGGCGGGCGCGTGCATGTCGCGGTGCTCGGCGGGGATGCAGTACATTCCGGCGGGGATGTTTCTGATGGGTTCGACCCTCGAGGGCCCGGTCCACGGGGTCCGGTTGAGCGCGTTCTGCCTGGACGCGACCGAGGTGACGGTGACGGCGTACCGGAGGTGCCCGGGGTGCACCGCGCCAGCGACGACGTCGTACTGCAACTGGGGCGTGTCGGGGCGCGACGACCACCCGATCAACTGCGTGGACTGGAGCCAGTCTCGTGCGTACTGCCAGTGGCAGGGAGGCGATCTCCCGACCGAGGCTCAATGGGAATACGTGCGGCGGGGCGTGAGCGGTCGTCTGTTCCCGTGGGGGAACGACGCACCGAGCACGCAACTTTGCTGGAACCGCTTTCCGACGCCGGCTTCGACGTGCGCGGTAGGTTCGTATCCGGCGGGGGAGTTCGGATTGTTCGACCTGGAGGGGAATGTCTCTGAGTGGCTCGCGGATTGGCTCGGGCCCTATTCGGGCACGCCCGACTCGTACGTCCTGAATCCAATCGGTCCTGCAAGCGGAACCTTGCGCGCAGTCCGCGGTTTCACTTGGAGCCAAATGAGAACCAGCGACAGCGCCGAGCTGATGCGCGCGTCGCAACGCAACGGCCGTGAGCCGACTGTCCCCGACAACCTCCTCGGCTTTCGTTGCGCGGGCGTGGCCAGGTAGCGCAGCCGAACGCTCTCCGGTCGCTCTGCGTGCCGCGCGGGCCGGCCACGCCGCCGTCGCCCCTCCGAGGCTCCCGCTCCCCTCGCATCGTCGCGTCACCCGCGATAACGTCCGCCGGGCGATGACCGCGGCAGGCGACATTCTCGGGGGGAAGTACCGGCTCGGGCGTCTGCTGGGCGAAGGGGGAATGGGCCAGGTCTTCGAGGCCGTCAACCAGAACACCGATCGGCGCGTCGCCATCAAGACCCTGCACGCGCAGTGGACCCGTGAGCCGTCGGTGGTGCAGCGCTTCCTGCGCGAGGCGCGCGCGGCGACGAAGATCCACCACCCCAACGTGGTCGACGTGCTCGACCTCGACACCGACCCCGCCACCCAGACGCCGTACATCGTGCAGGAGTTTCTCTCCGGCGAGAGCCTGGAGGATCTCCTCGACGCCCGCCCGGGGAAGCACCTCCCGGTCGACGAGGCGCTGCGGTTTCTCGTTCCGGTGATGGGGGCGCTCGTGGCGGCGCACGAGCTCGGCATCGTGCACCGCGACTTGAAGCCCGCCAACCTCTTCGCCAGCCGCGACCGGTCGGGCGCGGTGACGCCCAAGGTCATCGACTTCGGCATCGCCAAGCTCATGGAGAGCCACAACGACAGCCTCAAGCAGACCCAGACCGGCTCCCTCATCGGGACCCCGAGGTACATGTCCCCCGAGCAGGCCGCCGGCGCGAGCGACATCGACGCGCGCACCGACGTGTGGTCCCTCGGGGTGGTCTTCTACGAGATGCTGACGGGCGCGCTCCCCTACGACGCCCCCAACCACAACGTCCTCGTGGCGAAGCTCCAGTACGAGCCGCCCGTCCCGATCGTGACGCACGACTCCGGGCTGCCCCCCGACGTGGTGGCCATCATCGACCGGGCCCTCCAGAAGAAGCCCGCCGACCGCTTCCCCACCATGCAGGCGATGCTCGACGCCGCTGTCGCGTGCGACGCCTGGGCGGGCAGCGCGGTCCCTGGATCGCAGCCGCGCGTGTCCTCCCTGCCGTCTCCCCCTCCCCCTCCCGCGCCGTCTTCGGCCACCCCGGCTCCGGTCGACGCCGCGGCGCCCCTTGTTACAGACGCGCCCCTCGGCGCCGCGGCGCCCACGCTCGTGAGCTGGTCTGGTCGCGCTCCGGCCGCGCCGCGTCGGCGCGGGGCGATGGTGGTCGTTGCCGCGGTCGTCGCGCTGGCGGTCGCGGCCAGCCTTGCGTTCTTCCACACGCCGCGCTCTGCCCGCCCGGTCGCCGCAGCCCTCACGCTCCGGTCGCCGTCGCCCCCGTCGCCCGAACCACCCGCCACGGTTATCACGGTCCCTTCGCCGCCGTCCGAGTCCGTTACGCCTGCCCCCACGCCGGCGATGCCACCTCCGTCCGTGCCGGGTACGACGCCTCCGATGGTCGCGTCAGCGAGGGAGCGTGCGACCCGGGGCGAGACGCGGCAGCACGCGCTGGTCCGCCCGCCCGCCGCAGCTCGTCGGCCCGTGCCCCGGACCTCCCCTTCCTCCCGCTCGGCTCCCGCCAATGACTTCGACCCGGGGTATCCCCAATGAAGCGTCACTTCTCCCTCCTCGCTGCGGTCGTGGTGTGTGCACCTGCGATCGCCGTCGCGCAGCCGTCACCGCTCGACGCTGAAGCTCGCGCCGCGTTCGAGCGGGGCATGGCCGACGTCAGCGCTGGCCGCTTCGCCAACGCCGTGGCGGCGTTTGAGTACTCCTACCGCGTGCGTCCGGTCGCCATCGTGCTCTACAACCTCGCCGCGGCCTGCTCCCGCCTGGGCCGCTACCAGCAGGCGATCAGCAACTACGAGCGCTACCTCGCGGAGGGCGGTGCCGGCCTCGCGCCCGACCGAGTGCAGTCGGTGCGCGACCGCATCGACGAGCTGCGCCGGGAGCAGCCGGTCGTGGTGCTGCGCCTGCAGCCGACCGCCTTCACGCTCACCGTCGACGGGCGGCCGCAGGTCGTCGTAGGGGACGAGGTCTCGCTCGACCCCGGCAGCCACCTGCTCGTGGCCTCCGCGCCGGGGCACGCGTCGCAGCAGCGCGAGGTGCAGCTCACACCCGGCATGCGGTTCACCTGGGAGGCTCGGCTCGACGCGACGATGGTGGCCGTCGCGCCCGGCTCCGTGACGGCGCCGGTGCGGCCCGTGGTCACGCCACATCCCGCGTCGGCACCCGAAGCGCCAGCGTCACGGGGGGTCACCTCACAATGGTGGTTCTGGACGGGCGCGGGCGTCCTCGTCGCAGGCGGCGTGACAGCCATCGTGCTCGGGGCCACGGGGGCATTCACCAGCACCGAGGACCCCCTCCCCGGCACCAGCCTCGACGTGAGCACCCTGCGCGTGCGCTGAGTGTAGAGGTTTAAGCAGCAGAGCCGCCGCCTCGGGTCGGAGGTCCGTCGTCTGCCGGACCCGCACGCCGTCGCGCTCGTACTCGAAGACTTTGATCGAGTCCAGCGCCGCCCGGACGTTGCGCCAGGTGTCTTTGGCTCGGATCTCGACGATGCGTTCGAGGAGCAGGGCGAGCAGGGCGAGCACGGCGAGGCCGACTGGATCCGCCACGGCCGGTGGTGGAAGACGGGCCTCATCTCAGTCCGCTCTTGAGCGTTCGCCAGCACGCCTCGACGCGCAGCAGCGGCTTGTAGCCCAACGCGAGATCCTCGGCCGTGAGCGTGTCGTCGTTCGATGTGATCACCCACTTGCCGTCGCACCGCTCCGCGTCCTTCACCGCTGCCCAGTCAATCGCCAGACTGCCCGTGCCGACCTGACGCAGATATCGCTTGAAGCGACCACTGGTCAGTAGTTCGTGAGCGCGAGTCGTGTGGGTGCCGTCAGCTCGCTCCTGCAGCGTCTCAAGCTCCGCGAGCACCTTCTCGCGGGAGGGACATCCACGCGAAAAGGCTTGTGTGAACGCACTGTGAAGACGACGGCGAGGTGCCAGATCGGGGGTATTGGGGCACCCGACGGGGGTCGGACGTGCCGTCTGGGGCGCTCGCGGCACCCGAGAACAATGTGAAGTCAGTGTGAAAGCCCCGAGGTTGGAGTGTGAACCCTCGTCTTCTCGATTCACACCATCACACTCCAGTTGCCGTCAGGCGACGTTCCTCATGCCGCCAAGAGCCCTCGTTTCCATTCCCCTGCTGATCTCCCCCTCGAAAGGTCTCGTTGAGGCGTGAGTGCCATCGACGCCCGAGACGCCTGGTGACGCGCGGCCTCCGGGACTACGCGCGACGTGATGCCTTCCATGGACGCGACGGCGTTCGGGCGTCCTTCGATGCGGTGCGTCACGACGCAGGGGGGCGGGACGAAACCGAGAGGCTCCTTTCGGTTTCGTCACACCCCCTCCCCGGGGTACCGTCCGCCCGTGGAGACCCCCCCGAAGCGCGGCGGACGACCCCGAGGCAGCCGGTCCAAGGTCCGACCGGTCGGCGCCCCCTCCGCCGCCGGCCCGGCGAGGACCCGGGTCGTGGGCTACGTCCGCGTCTCCACCGAGCGACAGGCCGACGAGGGCGTCTCCCTCGACGCCCAGCGCGCGAAACTCCGCGCGCACTGCGCCGCGCTCGACCTCGAGCTCGTCGCCATTGAGGCCGACGAGGGCGTGAGCGCCAAGACCCTCGACCGCCCGGCACTGCAGCGCGCGCTGGCCACGCTTCGCGACCACCGGGCCGACGCGCTCCTGGTGCCCAAGCTCGACCGCCTCACCCGCCGTGTGGTGGACCTCGGCCACCTCATCGAGACCTACTTCGCCGAGGGGCGCTGGGCCCTGGTCTCCGTGGCCGACCAGATCGACACGCGCACGGCCGCCGGCCGCATGACCCTCTTCATTCTGATGACTGTCGCCCAGTGGGAGCGGGAGGCCATCGGCGAGCGCACGGCCGACGCCCTGGCCCACCTGAAGGCGGAGGGCGTGCGCCTGGGCCGGCCGCCGCTGGGGTGGCGGCACACCGCGGCGACCGATTCGACGACGGGGCGCCGCGTGCTCGTCACGGTGAAGGAGGATCTCGCGGCCGTCGCGCGCATCCGGACGCTGCGCGAGGAAGGAGGGTCGTATGCAGCCATCGCCCTCCAGCTTACCGCCGAGGGACACCCCTCCCAGCGCGGGGGGCGCTGGCTGCCCAACACGGTGAGGCGGGTGTGGTTGCGTAGTGCGCCGGAACTTCCTGGATGAGCGCTGAAGGCCGAGCTCGCTGGGAGTTCGACGCCGCAGCATGGGAATCGCGAATTTCGCGGATATCCCCCTCTGCAACCGCTGCGGATCGCCTGTGCGACGGCCGTTGCATCGTCGGGGGCCGTCGAGCTGCGTAGGGCGGCATCGTGTCCTGCGACCCGTCGGAGCGCTGTGGGAGATATCGCTCGAGGCGCTCGAGGTCGACGCGTCGGGGCAGCTCGTTCGCGCGGGCCCCACGGTCGCCAACGCCAACATCGCCCCGCCGGCGCCCGACCCGGGTTCGGCGAACTCGTCGCAATCGTAGGCGGCTTTCGCTGCGTTTCCTGCTCTCGCTCCCCTCGTCCTCTCCCCTGCAGCTCCAACCCGCCGCCAAGCCCCTCCGTGACGATCGGCCCGATCTGCCCGTCGCAGGTCGACACCGCGAGCGTCGGAGTCTGGTACCTCGACCCGCTCGTCTCCGAGGACCTGCCGCGCGCCTGCGCGCAGGACGGCCGCAAGGTGTCCGCGGTCTTCGAGGAGGCGGTCAACCGGTGGCTCGACGAGCGGGGCCGCGGTTGATGATGGGTGTCGCAGTGCGGTTGATTGTTGGCAGCTTCACTGGAGGTGGACGTAGCCCCCGACCCAGATGCCGCATCGCACGATGCGGCATCTGGGTCGGGGCGTCGTCGAGCGCTATCGGTGGCGTCCCAGCCGGGTGTACAAGATCGCTCCCACAAGGCCGGCGCAGGCCGTGAGCGCGGAGCCGGCGATAATGGCGGCGCCGGACGCGAGCGCCACGAGCGTGACGGCCGCGAGGATGACGAGGGCCACGCCGCCGAACCAGAGGCGGTACGTCTCGAAGTTCGAGGCGTGGTCGAGGTAGCTGCTCACCAAGCGAGCGCGCTCCCGCGGTTCGACCATCTCGAGCAGCTCGGGCAACGCCACCTTGAGCACGTCGGGCGGCGGGGGCTCGCGCTGCAGGAATACGCCCATCTGGGTGTCGAGGTCCGAAAGGTCGGTGAGTTCTTCCCCGTGCGCCGGAGGCGTCGGCGGGGGCGAGGACGGCAGCACACCGGCAGTGGCCGGGGCGAAGGCGTAGGCGGGCGATGCTTTAGTTGATGATTGAGACTCCTGTGACTTGGCCATTGGCTCGTATCCTTATTGCTCACCGATCCGAGAAGCTGCCCTGCGTCGGCTGGCATTCCACCGGGCACACCGCGAAAGACCCGGAAGTGGGCCCTGTCGAGACTAGAAGACCAGCCGCAGCCGCTCGGGCTGCTGGCCGTCTTTCACGATGAGTAGCGACGCGCCGTTCCGCTGATCGCGGAGGAGTTCGTCCATGAGTTGGACGGCGACGCGCACCACCTGCGCGGAACTCCCGAGTCGAGTCTCGCGGACGAGTCGTGCGAGAGTCTCCTGAGTGGCCTCAGTGGCCTCGATCTGGAGCCTCGTGCGTCCGTTCTTCGGCTCGTCGCCGGAAGCGACTTGGAGCTTTGCGCGCGAGCGCGCACTCTTAGGTGCTGGCTGTCCGGTATCCAAGGCCTCTGGCCGATCGTTGCGTTGCATGCTTCGTCCCTCGTTCGTCGTTTGGCGGCATCGCCGCTGGGGTTTGTCCGGGGTTCAGCGACAAGTTGCGACTCCGTCGCCGACGCCCGGCAGACTCCCGATCCGCCGCCACCGTGCAGCGACAGAAGGAGGCCCGACGGCGAACAATCGCCGTCGGGCCTCCTTCTGTCGCTGCACGGTGGCGGCGGGTCGGGAGTGGACTGTCTTTAGGCCGTCGACACTCCTTCGTCAAGCCCTTTGTCACTCCATTATGGAGCGTCGATGGACTGGCATCCGGATGGGGTCCTCCTCTCGTAACCTTCGTCATCCCAGCAACCCATTGCCACCCTCACACCTGCGAACTGTACGCGCGTTCAAGTAGTGCATTAGAGCGGAGGGTGCACCGCTCCACCCGCCCCCCGCTCGCCCCCACCCCACCCGACGACGCCGAGCGTCCGGCGGCCCTCGACCCGCACACCGGCCTCGTGCGAAGCAGCCCGCGCAGCTGCTCGTCACCAACGCGGACCTCACCCAGCGCTCCAGTGCCTCGCAGTGGCGCTGGGCGGTCCGACCCGCCCAGCTCCCTCACCTCGGCGGGTGGGACGGGGCGGGCGGGGGCGTTGGCGGTCAGGATGGAGCCCTCGAGCACGGCGTCGAGACCGCTCGCCGGGGCGCAGTTGGGGAGGGAGAGCTGCCCGAACTTCGCAGCATGGGCGTTCTGTCACTCGGCGATAGTCGACGCTATCGGACCCCTGGTGACCCGGCACTTCGCCGACGCCGAGCAGGCTCCCCCGCCCACGCGGGGATCGACCCTCGACCCGGATCCAGGAGTTCTTCGACGAGCAGGCCAAGGACAGCCCGAGCGGCCGCGCGCGGCGGCCGGCGCTACCCCTGCCCGGTGTCGCCCGGCCGCCGGTACCGCCCCCGCCTCCGGTCGGCTGCGCGGCGAAACTATGCCGCCAGCGCGCGGATCTCCGCGGCTCGTCCGCGAAGTGCCGCCACGGCGTCGTGTTGATGGCGGTCCAAGATTTCGTGCAGTTCCGGGAGTCCAGCGCGATCCAGAATCGCGTCGGTCGGCTCGCGCCCGGCGCGCAGCTCTCGGATCGCCATCTGCATTCCGCGGACGTAGCGGCGTAGCTCGGCGTCGGGGGCGGCGCGGAGCATCGCCTCGCTCCGCGCGGCGGCCGCGTCGGCCCGCGCCAGGAGTTCCATTCGTTGGACGTGCGAGTGCATCGAGTCGCGCGACAGCATCGCGTATCCGCCGGCGATCGCGAGGGCGACGTCGGCGTTGCCGGCGCCCCGGTAGAGCTCGGCCGCCGCCCTGTCGAGCCACGGACCGAGTTCCTCGGGAGGGAGAACGTCTGTCGCGATGTTCACCTCGAGCGACCAGCCGCCCACGTCGTCGGGGGCGAACCGGCGCGCGAATCGCACCGCGCGCCAGGCCTCGCCCATGCGACGCAGGACGTGGGCGCTCTGCGCGGCGAACTGCCATCCGCTCCAGTCCCCCGGGAACGCCTCAAGGTATGAGCCCAGAGCCGCGTACGTCTTGATCAGGGCCGCCTTGCCGCTGAGCAGCGAACTGCGAGCGGAGCGCGCGAGCGCGGGATGTCGGGCGATCACCGCCCGTGATTCTGCGTGGAGCGCCTCGACGGCAGGACGGAGCCGCCTGAGCGACGCCTCGACGGCGGCAGCGGGCGCGCCCTCGGCGGCCACCCACACCTCCGGCCAGAGGTCGTGAAGCACGGTCGTAGGATTGCGCGCCTCGACGAGTAGCCCGCACCGCTCGACGGCAGAGCGGAGCCGCGTCATCCCGTCGACGGGGCCGAGAGAGGCGAGGGCGCGCGCTTCCATCCGCTCGACCTCGTGCAGCACCACCGCCGCCTCGATCGGGCCGTCGCCGCCCGCCGCGCGCAGCCGCGGGGCGCTCAACCTCATCGCGCTCGTCTGGCCCTGCAGCGCGTCGTAGAGCGCGTTCACGCCATCACCTTCAGCAGCATCGACACGCGAGGGATCGTACACCAGAGCGAGAGCCACCCCTCAGCGACGTCGGGGGACCGGATCAAGTCGGCCGACTTCGACACGGCCAGCGCGCGCAGGCCCGACAGCCCCTTCGATGATCGCCCGGCCACCTCGATCCCGCGCAGCGCGCCCGGGGCGGTGTCGAACAGCAGGTCCGGCGGCAGCCATGAACGCAGCGCTACGACGCGACGGCGCAGCACGGTCGCTGCGACGACCCCGGCGAGGGCGTACGCGCCGTATTGCGGCGTCTGCTCGAGCCGCACTGACTCGCCACCGGCGAGACGGCGCACCTCCTCCTCGAGCCCGGGAAGGCGAGCCGCGAGCGCCGCGGCCGACCAGCGCAATTCGAGGCGCATCTCAGTCGCCCCGTCGCCCACCAGCTTGAACGTCGCCGCGGCCTTCGGTTCCCGCAGCCAGGCCAGAAGATGAGGCACGGTCTCGCGCGCGAACCACTCGGGCTGGTCGGCGAAGAGGTCTACAAGGTCGTACTGGATCGGGGCGGGCGGGGCCACGGCGCCAGCATACACGGCGCCGTGTCGCCGTTCGGGGCCACGGAGCGGCGGTCCGTATCAGGCCGCCTACATCACGCTGCGCTCCGGTGCGGGAGCGGCTGAGTTGGCCGAGATCTCGGCCTCGGCGGCGAGCGGGTGGGCGATCGCCGCCTCGCGCAGCGCGTCGCACCAGGCGTTGAGCTCGGCGGCGTCGGCGGCCGCCGCGCACTCGTCGCACATCCCGTGCGAGTCGACCGTCTCGACGAGGTAGCGGCAGGCGCGGCAGGCGCGCAGCCGGGGCTCGGGCGCGAAGATGTGAACTGCACCGCGAAGGAGTTCAGGGCGCCGATCACCGGGCCACCTGTCCTTGGCCACCGTAAAAGCAGGGTCTCCCACGCTTCGCGTGAAGCGGAGTACGCGCGGGAGACCCACCAAACCGGGGGAACCTCACCCGCGCCTGCGATGCCGGACCGAGCGGCGTGGCGTGCGCGCTCGATTGCGACGATCGTCGCGATTGGGTAGAGGGGCGATGGGCTCCGAGAGCCATGGGGGTACCATGCTGACCGATCGATCGAATCCAGCCGAAGCCGCGATCATGGACCTGTACAACGGCCGGAAGCTAACGTGCGGCCTGGCGGAGGTCGGGGCGCTGAGCCCCAACGCCCGGCGCCTCCTTTCGGTCCTTTGGACTCGACGCAAGGAGCTTGCGTCGAAGGGCGCCGAGCAGGGCAGGACGGCCCGGCAGTTCTACATCGCCGCCAACGAGGAGGCCGAGCCTGCAGCGCCCCGCACCCCCAAGGCCCGTCCTCTCGAGGCGCCGGATGAGACGCCGCCCGGGCCGGCGCCCCGGCGGTGGCGCGTGCGCCGCCTCTCGTGCCAATCGATCCGGGGGATCGCCCCCCTGGGTGTGCCCTTCGAGTGGTCCTTGGACGGCCATCCCACGCTGCTCTACGGGACCAATGGGAGCGGCAAGAGCAGTCTGCTCAACGCCATCGCGTGGGTTCTGACCGGCAAGGTCGTCACTGACGGGGAGGAGGAGGTCGCCGCGGTCCCACTCTACGCGCGGGGTGACCGCGAGGCGGGCCCGTCCAAGGTGAGGGACTGGCCGGTCATCCATACGCTGCCGGGTGAAGAGGACCCCGCGACGGTGGCGCCCGACTGCTGGGCCCAGCTCCGACTGGCCGCCGACGGCGGGGACGAACTCTTCCTCCGCAGGCGCCACCACGGCGGGCTTGAGGAGAGCCCCGACGGCGAGAGCTGGAGGCCGTGCCCCTCGCTGGCCGCGCACGGGATCACCCCCCTCGACCTCCAGCTGTCCCTCTCCGCGGCCGCGATGTTCAGCCACAAGAGCCTGCGCGGAGCGACGGGGGTGCAGCATCTCCTCGCGATGCTCCTCGGCTTCGAGGGGCTCGATGACGTGGGCGCGCTCGCGGCGAGCCTGACCCCCAACCTGACGCGGGTGGCGACGGACGAGCAGCGCCAAGCGGAAGCGAAGCGCGAAGCGCGCCGCACCCACCTGCTCGGGCTGCAGGAGGGCTTGCGGGAGGGCCACGCCCTGCGCGGGCGACTGGCTCAGCTGGCGCTCGGCGACGCGCCGACGGTCGAAGCGTTGGAAGAGCTCGCACGGCAGGCCGAGGCCGCATCGACCGACGCCCTCGGACAGCTCGCCTCCCTCATCGGACTCGATGTCCCTGAGGGATCCGCGCCCACCGGTCTCGCCGACGCCCTCGTCGACGCCGTAAGGCTGCTCGACGGGCCGTGGGAGGAGGTCTTCCGCGGGTGCGCCGCGCTTCGGACCGCCGCGGTCGTCCCAGCGGATGGCGGCGTCAGCTCGTCCACCGCGATCGACCAGCTGGCGATCGCGCTCGACGCGTTCGTCGGGTGCGCGAGGGCGCGCATCGCCGAGCGGCATGCGTGGTGGCTCGAGGAGACGAAGGCGGGGAGTCGCAAGCCGCTCCTCATTCAAGTGGCCCGCTACTACCGCCCTGAGGACGGGCAGTGTCCGGTCTGCGAGCAGTCGGTCCGGGGACTGGACGTGGCGCAGGATCTGGCCCAGCTGGCGGGCGCCTCAGACGACCTCCGCGAGGGCCTGACGGCGTTCTTCCAGACGTTGACCTCCGAGCTCGGCGACGCCGCACCCCCCAGCGTCCTCGCCCACGGAGAGCGGGACCCCGGGGCATTGCTGCGCGCCGACTGGTCGGCATTGCTGCGCCGCTTCGACCCGATCCTGGCGCCTGTCACGGCCCGGACGGCCGAGGGCATCGCGGGCGTCGTCCGCGAACTCCCGGCCGTCGACTTTGCGGAGGACGTGCTCCTGCCGGCGGGCGCCGGGGCCGCTTTCGCAGGCGCGGCGACGGGCTTCCTCGCCCACGTCCATCGGGCACGCCGGGGCGTCTCGCTGCTGCGCTGGGCGGAGGCTCACCTACCGGACATCGAGGCGCGCCTCCGGCAGTTGGTGACAGCGACCGACGGAACGGCAGAGCCCTCGCTGCTGATCACGCTCGGGCGCGGGAGGACCGCGGCCGAGGACGCGCGGCCCGTCTCCGCCGTTCACGCCGGGCTCGTCGCGGCGGTGAAGGAGCGGGGCGAGCTCGCGAAGCTCGAGCGGGGCGTCGCGGCCATCGACGAGATGAAGGCGGCGCTGAGCGAGATCAAGCCCCTGAGGGACTACGCAAACGCGGTGGTCACCAAGGCCTTCGGCGAGATCGAGGCGACCACCATCGCCCACTTCGGGACGCTCTACTTTTCCCCGAACACCCACCTCTCGCCGAGCCGGATCGAGATCGGCAGGAAGGACCGGTCGGTTGAGGCGATCCTGAAGACGGGACGCTTCGAAGTCGCCGGGCAGCACTTCTCTAACACCGGCCAGCTCCGCGCACTCGCACTCGCGTTCTACTTCGCGATCCTCGCCAAGCACCCCCACGGCCTCGGGTTCGTCCTCATGGACGACCCGATCCTCTCGCTCGACGAGGACAACCGGAGGGAGTGGTCGAACCACCTCCTGCAGCCGGCGCTGGAGACCACCCAGTTCATCGTGGCGACCCACCAGTTGCATTACCTGAATCGCTGCCGCAGCGACTTCCACGTCGGCAGGGTGCTGGAAATCAACCCCCGCCGGCCGGGCTTCACAATGACCTTCCGCGACGGGGACCGGCTGAAGCGAGCGGAGGCGTTGCTCGAAGGAACGTGGCAGGCCGCCGCGAACGAGATGCGGAAGTACCGCGAGGACCTCCTGGTCGTGCTCGACTCTCACAGCCCGACGCCGTTCTTCAACCAGAAGCAGCTCAGCGAGTCGCTAAGGGCCTACTCGACGTTCGCGAAGCCCCACCCGCTCGCGCACAAGCACCAGGAGACGATCGCGCACGGGCTGCAACACAAGGACGTCACCGTGGTTCTCGACCCCGGATCCCACGGGCCCACGGAGGCGGACGTGAGCCCGCACGACGCACGGAAATGCCTGGCGCATCTGAAGGAACTCGACGTGACGTTCCGCAACGAGGTCGAGCGCCTGCGGCGCCATGGGCGCGAACTTCGCCGGGCGGCTCACAGCGCGGCCCCGCCTGCCATAGCGCCCGACCCCCGCCCGAGAGCGCCCGCCCCTCCGCTGCACTTTCCCGCCGCGAAGAAGCCGGACGGGGCGCCCGACCGCCTCCGGTTCCGACTGGTCGGCACGGCGGCGGCGCAGACGCACGGCCTCGTGGTGGACTTCGGGACGCCTACGGAAGCGGCCGAGTTCCGCTCCCGGGAGGCGGTGCTCGTCGGCACTGACGCGTTGCTGCCCGTCGCCGACCGGGGGGACTGGGCCCTCGTCGCGGATGAGGATGTGGAGGTCGGGGATGGCGACTTGGCGGCGGTCTATGACCGCGCGAAGAACTGCTATCTGCGCCGGGTCTGGTCCTCGGGCGACCAGTGGCTGCTCGAGGCCATCAATCCGCTCTCGAGCGCGCGGGCGGTGATGGTACCCCGCGAGGACTGCGCGATCCGGAAGGTCCTTGGGGTGGTCGCTCAGCCCCTGGGGCATCGGCAACTGGACGTCCGGGACCCTTCGCGAGAGTGGAGCCCCCACGGAGCGTTCAAGGACACCTTGGTCGCGGACGGGGAGGGCATCCGGATCAGGGGATCGAGCATGGAGCCGATCGCGAGGGACGGTCAGGTCGTTCTCGTGGGAAGCGCCGAGGAGAGGCTCGATGCCTTGCCGCGCGGGGGACTGTTTGTCGTCGAGACGACCGAGGCCCACGTGGGCAACGTCATCAAGCGGGTCTTCGTCAACAAGGACCAGGTGGTCCTGGTCAGCCCGAACCCCGTCGAGCCGCACGAGCCGATCGTCGTACCGAGGGAGCGCGTCGCGAGCGTGAGGCGCGTGCGCGGGGTCCTGTTCGACGCGACCGTCCTCGACGACGACCCGCAGCGCTTTCCGGATGAGTGACGCACCCAGGCGGTGCGTGGTTGCCCGCTGAGTTCGTGGCCAGGTTGTCCTTGGCCACCTAAACTGACCCACCTTGGCCGACACTTCGCGGTTCGTGTTGAGAGTAAGTCATGCGGCCGCCGCGAGCTCCCCCGTGGTGGGCTCGAGACGTCGACGTGCTGCCCAGGTGATCCCCGCGGTCACGCGGTCGATCGACGACACGGTCCGACAGCTCCCCGTGCTGATCGATCTCGGCGGAACCTTCGCGCGGGCGACCATTTCGCGATGATCCCGCGCCACGTCGACCTCGACGCCGCGTCGCCTGTCCCCGAAGCCAGCGGCGACGTGACCTTGCAGGGGCGCCTCACCAGCCCGGCCGAGCGCGCGTCTGTGAGGATGAATCGCGGGCCCTGGGGGACGGCGCCGTGCACCCTCGACCCGGCGGTGCGCGTCACTTGCGCTCGCGCCGGATTGTGCCCCCGAACAACCGCACGTCCACGCTGACGCCCGGCTCCCCGTGCATCGGATTCCGCTGCATGCGCCGGCTTGGCGAGCCGCGCTGACCCGGCCGCGCAGTCGCCCCACCCGGACTCTGGCCGCATGAAGTCCCGCCCCGGCCGCGCTCCGACAACGCCGTCGGCGCCGCTCGGTTCAGCCCGTGTCCCCGGCACGGTCGGCGACGGCCTCGCCGAGCACGTACAGCGACTGTAAAACCCTCCACCGGTAGACCATCTCGGCGGCCGCCCGCTCCCCGGCGGGCATGGTCCATCCGTGCTCGCGGATCAGCAGCGTGATCGCGAGCGAGACGAACTCGTAGTGGAAGTAGTTCACGTGCTCGGCGAGGACCCGGTGCGCCGCGCCGGCCCGCCCGCCGAGCAGCGAGCCGTGCGGCGGGGCGTCTTCCGACGACGCGATGCCGTCGACGAGGAGCGCCACCGGGTTGGAGTGCTCGGAGCCCGAGAGCCAGGCGTAGCGTCCGGCGCGGTGCTCCTCCATCGCCGACCGCGTGGCGCCGTCGAAGCCCATCCGCGCGGTCAGCGCGGCGACCGCCGCCCGCGCCTTCTTCGGGGCGAGGTGCTTCTTCCAGTGCGCGTAGCTCTGGTCCGGGGACTGGGTCCAGGCTCGGTAGTGCCCGAAGAACGCGAAGTCGGCGGCGAGCGCGAGCGTCATGTCCCCGAGCTCGCTCAGCTGCCGGAAGAGGACCTTCGCGGGGAGGGTCATGCCCTCGGCGACGAGGCGGCGGAGCGCGACGGTCGTGTTCGTCAAGTGGGCGAACAAGAGCTGGAGGAGGGCCGTCGGCGGCGCCTCCCCGGGGGGCCGCGCGCGGTCCCAGAGGATCGGCTGGCCGTGCTTCTCGCGGAGGTCCAGCATCCAGAGGAAGTCGCCGAGGATGGACGCCGCCAGGTCCATCTGGAAGAGGCGCGGCGCCAGCGAGGCGGAGGACGCCTGCAAGGCCTCCGTCCGCGCGCGTTCCCAGATCTCGTTGTAGCCGGCGACCATCCGCCGAAACTCTCCAGCCGCCATCTCGTCGGCGGGAATCACGGCCCGGACCCACGGGTCAGCCCCCGCGCCCGCGCTGGAGCATGCGGCGCCGAGGAGCGTCTCGAGCCGTCCGGGGGAGTCGGCGGACGTCTGGCTCAGGATCCCGTCGGCCTGGCGCCGGAGGCTGGGGAGTCGCGACATGGGGGAAACCTCGTTCCTGTCGGGGGCGCGGCGGGCCGCCATGGCCCCTACGGCCGCCTGCTCGCCTGGGCGATGAGCATCGCCACGTGCATCACGATCGCGTACGCGTCCGCCCGGTCGTATTCGACGTCGGGCACGCCGGCCTCGGGCTCCTTGCCCGCGTGGTGCGCCGGGTGGGTGACGACCCTCGCCGCGAAGCGCAGGAGCTGGAAGCGCTCCTCCTTGGTCTTGCCCCGGTTGTGGGCGAACAGGTCCCCCTCCTTGACCGGGAAGTTCTGCGAGCCCGGGTCCTTCTTCGCGTGGCCGAGGGCCTCCAGGGCCTCGCGGCAGTGGGCCACCGCCCCCCTGTATTCGCCGCGGCCGAGGCGCTCCCGGGCCTGGGCCAGGAACCCCAGGGCCCGGGCCATCTCCGGATGGTCTTGCGGGTCGGGCATCGGCACCTCGATCAGCATGAGCCTCGACCACTGGGCGGCGGCGAGGGCCTTGACCCACTCGCTCTGGGGGACGGCCAGCGCGCAAGGCGGGGTCTGGAACGAATCCGGCCGATCGGGCGTGAAGACGAGCCCCCAGAACCGCGCCTTCCACGCGATGTCCCCGCCGCTCCGACGCGCCTCGATCGCCTCCAGGTGGGCGTGGTCGACATGCCCCGCCATCTCGAAGGTGGCGGGGCTGTTGGCGTGGATACGGACGAAGGAACCCTGGTGCTCCAGGCGGCAGACGACGTCGCCGTTCCCGAGCGACAGTTCGCCGGCGACCCCCGTCAGGTCGCGGTGATCCCGCGCGCCGTGCCTCGGCCCCTGCAGGCCGAACTTCGCGCTGAGGGCGTAACCGACCAGCGCCTTCCTCACCGAGAGGTCCACGAACTCGCAGCCGACGTGTCCCCAGTCCCTGACTTGAACGCTCTCCATCCCCATCCTCCCCGCAGGGCATGAGCATGCCCCATGCCACACGGAACTACAGGACGTGGCGCACGATTGCGAGCCCCGCGGCTCCCTTGCTCTTATCCGCCGAGATCCGCGCGCGATCCCTAGGGATAAGGCGACACGTGCAGGGCCGCCTCGACCCACGGGGCGCCCTGCTCGAGCGAGGCACACGCCGTTCCCGTGGGAGCGCGGGGGTTTCCCCTCGCAGATCCCCCCTCCCAGCCTCGCCCTTTGCACGACCGGCCGCGATCGGAGAAACCCTGCCCATGACGACAGATCAGGTATTATCGTTTTCAGAGGTTGACAACCTCGAAAAACGAGGATACCTCTCGGGACGTCCATGAAGCAGTCGCACCAGCTCATCCTCGCGGCCCTCATCCGCGGGCAGTCGTTCGGCCTGGAGATCGCCGAGCGCGTGAAGTCGTCGTCGAACGGCCGCCACGAGCTGGGCCAGGCGACGCTCTACCCGGCGTTGCGGGAGCTCGAGGCCGGTGGACTCCTGCACTCGTGGGAGGAGCAAGCGCCGGGCATCCGCGGCGGCCGCCCCCGGCGGTACTACTCGCTCACCGCCCTGGGGAGCGCGGCGGCGATGGAGGAGCGGGAGGCCGCCCTCGGACTGTGGGGGCTGCTCCTGCCGGGAGGCGCGCGGTGACGCGCATCGCGAACCACGTGCGGTCGGCTTCCGGCGGGCGCGAGCAGGAGCTGGCCGAGCACCTGGCGTCCATCGGCCGCGACGTCTCCTGGCTTCGCGAGTTCAACTGGTCGCACGACCTCGGGATCGCCCACATCGGCATCGCCGACCTCGAGGAGCGCCTGGTCGAGCACCTCTCGTCCGAGCCGGCGGCCGCGGAGGCGCTGGGGCTCCTTCGGGAGATGGTGGAGGAGATGGGCAGACTGCGCGCGCTGGACGTCGGCGACGCGGACTCGGTCTCGGACGAGGCGTGGGCGGCGATGGCGGCGGCCAAGGGCAGGCTCCACGCGATTCTGGCCGACATCGTGCGCGCGTGCGGCGCGCTGGCCGTCGACTCCCCGCTCGGCCGCTCTCGGCCGGACCCCGATGGGCCCGTTGCCGACACCCACGAGGGTACCAGCATCGATTCGCGGATCGGGCCACTTCTGCGCCGTATGGACGCGATCGTCGCCGCCCTGCCGGCCTCCGTGCTGGAGCCCTCGGTCGGGCGCGAGGAGCTCGGCGACGCCCTCGAGCGTCTCGGCTCTCTGGCGGCGGCGGGGGCGGACCCCCGCCTCCTCGCCCTTCTTTTCCTGCGGTCGGTCCTTCTCGCCGTCTGGAACACCCAGCGCATGCGCCTGAAGCGCGCGCTCGGGTCGCGCCTGCCGCCCTGAGGGCCGCCGGACGCCTTCGCCGTGCTCCCGCGCGGCGCCCCGCACGGCGGCGGCCCCGATGCCCCTGCGCGACCACGTCCATGTCCGTCCGTACTCGAGGAGTCCAACGGTGCCCACCACGAAGTCCCCGCGCGCTCGCTCCAGGCCGGTCCCGTCGACCGCCCCGTCCTGGCCGGCCGCGTTCGCGCAGATCGTACGGACGCTCCACCACTACGTCGGGGTCACGCTCGTGCTCATGACCCTCGTGCTGGCGGGGGCGTTCGCGTCCGTGCTGGTCCGCGCGAACAGCGTGACCATCGGGCCCGTGCGCGTGACCCACGCCCGGTAGGCAGGCGCGCCCGCGCCGCGCCCACCTCCCGCGGGTGGAGCGTTGCTCGGACGGGATCCGCGGGCGTCGCAACCGCCTTCCGCCGCTCCGAGTTCGTCGCCCTCGACGTCGCCGACCTGACCGTCGACCCCGCTCGGGGCGTCCTGGTGCGGGTGCAACACTCCAAGACCGACCAGCTCGGCGCCGGCGCCGACGTGGTCCTCCCCTTCGGCTCCCACGCCGACGTCTGCCCCGTCCGCGCGCTCGAGGTGTGGCGCGCCGCCTCGGGCGTCGAGGCGGGGGCGCTCTTCCGCAGCGTCGATCGCCACGGCCGGGTGGGCGGCCGGCTCGACGGGCGCGACGTCGCCCACACCCTCAAGGCGCTAGTGGCGCGCGCCGGGATCGCGTCGGCGTTGCTGTTGGGGCACTCCTTGCGCGCGACGCTCGCCACCACCGCGGCCCTGGTGGGGCGCAGCGACCGGGCGATCATGTTGCAGGGGCGGTGGAAATCTCGGACGATGGTCGACCGCTACGTCCGCACCGCTGATGCTTGGCGGGAGAACGCGGCGGCGGGGTTGCTGTAGCGGCCGACCGGGAAGAAATTTAGCTGCTGTCGGGCACGGCGGCTGCGACGGAGCGGTCAGCGGCGTCGAGGGAGAAGGCGACCGTGACTGAGATCAGCGCGAGGCCCACCGCGAGCGAGAGCAGGAAACGACGGGCCATCGTCATTCTGCAGGCTGCTCGGCGGCCGCGGTAGAGGCGTCGGTGCGGTAGAGGGCGTCGGCTCCGCGGGCGGTTCTGGCACCCGGCCCTGCGCGGCCCTCAACGCCCCCAACAGCTCGGAGGGCCGAAGAGAAGGCCGCGGTCGATTCCTGTCCCGGAATCCTCCCCCCACGCCCGAAGAGGACAGACTGACGCGCATCGCGTTCAGCAGAGGAGCCCCCGTCGTGACCCTGCAACACCCCCTCCCTGCCCTCGATTCGGCCTCGCTGCTCGCCGGCTCTGCGGAAGACCTCACAGGCTGCCCCACCACGGCCTTCGAGGCGCCAACGCCCGTGCTGACCTCGTTCTCCCGCTCGCCGATCCTCCAAGTGGTCGAGGCGGCCTGCCACTTCGGGGACCTCATGGCCCCCTACGTGGATGGGTTCCAGCAGCTGATTCTGCGTGCGCAACCCCACATCAACCAAGTCTTCGAGCACGCGGCCCGCCTGGAGGCCATCGTGGCCCCGACGCTGCTCCGCGCCCAGCCGCTGATGGCGGCCCTCGTGGATCGGTTCGTCGCCTGGGAGGCCCTCGCGGCCCCAGCACTGCTGCGGGTGGCGCCCTTGCTCGAGCGCGCCTACGCCGCGGCGCAGGCCCTCCAGGCATTGCGCGACTCCCAGGTCTACGGGCCCTGCCTCTGCGCCGCCGAGGCCGTGGACATCGGCGATCGGCGCGCGATCGTCCGCTTCACCCGGGAGGTCCTGCGCCTGCCCGAGAAGTTCTGGCAAGACGCGGCCGTGGTGCTCACCCTGGACGACGACTGGTGGGACGCCGCCGACCCGATCGAGGAACTGCGGCGCCGGACCCGGGGGTACGCGAGCCGCATCGCGCGTGAGGACCGGGGCAACACCCGGCTGGTGGCCCGGCTGGTGGCCATGACCGCCCCGCCGGACCCCGACGCGGAACAGCGGTGGGTCGAGACCGTGCTCGACCTGAAGGCGGCCTTCGCCAGCGTGGGGTTGCGGGCGGAGACGGGTCTGGCCCTGGCGACGCTCGACGGGTACGACCGGGCGGGCGCCGCGCAGGTGCTCGGACTGACGGTCCGCGAGCTGGATGCCGGGTGGAAGCGCGTGCAGCGCAAGCGCGAGCCCCTTGTGCGGAGGCTGAAGTAGGCGAGGCTCGGGGGCGCCTGGAGGACGCAGGATGGCGGCGAACTGAGCCCGAAGCCCGGCCATCCGCATAACTTCGCGCGCGGTCACGCCGCGGCAGCGAAGAGATCGGGCGGCCCGCGGCGCTGTCGTCTTCTCGGCCGCGCGGGCAGCGGCATGACCTCGACGAGGTGCTCGAAGAGGTCACCGTGCGCCGCGCCGAAGAAGTGCTCGGTGGCGGTCGTGCCGTCCTCTCGACGGATCACGTAGTTGGTGGGTCGAGGGCGGCGCGGCCGACGGTCGGCGTCGCAGCGCGCCGGGCCCGGCCGCATGTCGAGCGTGGGGTGCAACTCCTCGAGCGCGTGCTGGGTCGCGAGCGCGACGATGTCGCACGGCAGTCGGGGCGCGTCGAGCATCAGGGACCCGGCGATACCGCGCGCAACGAGCGGACACCACTGCGCGGCGCCTATGGCTTCACGTCCCGCTTGGTCTCGGACCGCCTCACGTTCGGACCGCTCCCAGGAATCACCTTCAAATCACTGCGGCGAAGGCGTGCCGCAGGCGCCACCGTCGGCCGCGGCAGGGCCTTGCTGTCCGGCACCGGGTCGGCGAGCACCAGGCCGAAGATCATCCGCTGAACCTCCTCGATCGGCAGGTGAATCCGACGGGCCACGTCCTTCGCATCATCGCCCTCGCGCCGGAGGGGTCCGAAGGCCTTCGCCAGAACCTGCGACGTCTCGCGGCGCTGGATCCCGTACGGCTCCGTCGTACGCCAGCCGCGGCGCTGCACGTCGACCATGAGTTCGCGGTACTGCCACTCAGTCAGGACGGACAGTTGCGAGAGGCGGTGGATCATCGCGGCGATCGAGACGCGCCAGTGGACCTTCAAACCCAGCGCAGCCTGCATCGTGACACTGGCGGGCCGCTGCTTGAGGAGTCCTGCGTGCGGCATCAAGAACGCGGAGGCGAACCGGTTGGCCTGATGTTCGACCTCGGGGGCGTGGATGTCGCCCTGACGGTGCAAGACGAGGTGCCCGAGCTCGTGCGCCGCATCGAAGCGCCCGCGCTCGGGCGACTTCATCGTGTTCAGCATCACGTACGCGCGCCCCGCGTCCCAGAACGAGAACGCGTCGACCTCCCGCGCGTCCTCCGCAAGCGAGAAGACATGCACGCCGTGGAGCTCGAGCAGGTGCACGATGTTCGGTGCGACGCTGCCGCCGAGCCCCCACGCTTCCCGCACGATCTCTGCGGCCCGCTCGGGCGTCTCTCCGCCGAGGTCGGGGACGTCGAGGTCCGGCAACCGAAAACGCGACACTAGCCACTCACGCAACGGCACCACGAGCGTGCCCGCTGCGTGGACAGCGTCCCGCTGAGCAGCCCGCATGGTGCTCAACGAGCGGAAGCTGGCCCGATCCGTGTCGATCAGCGCGAGCGGGGGCGCAGTGAAGAACGAGACTGGGAACCGGAGCGCGCGCGAGAGAGCGGTCAGCGACGTCACGTCTGGCGGCCACTCCCCCCTCTCCCAGCCGCGCACCGTCCTCGCGTCCACGCCGCAGCGCTCCCCGACGTCCTGCTGTCGCAGGCCGCGGCGCATGCGCGCCAGGGCAAGGCGCTCCGGCGTGAACCTCCCGCTGCTCATCCGCCCGTTCCTTCGGGACCTTCGTCGACAGGAGCCATGGGCACCTCGATCTCGTCCTCCGTGGGCGTCGGCTGGGGCTGGGTCTCGACCGGTCGACGGGTCGGCACGCTCTGCACCTCGACCGGGTGCAGGAACACGCGCTGCCGCGTGTTCTGCAGGAAGCCGTCACCCGAGAGCGCCTCCTTGGGCAAGACCTGCAGCTCCCACTGCACGATGTTGCCGGTCCGCCGAATCAGGAGCGCCAGGAACTCCTGGGGGTACTCCTCGGCGCCGAGCGGCGTGACGAAGGGGATTCCCTCCCCGTCCTCGCCGGTCGGAATTACCGAGTCACCCAGGTCGAGGCCGGGGATGAACTCGCCGACCGACTCCAACATGGATCGGATCTCCTGCCCCTTGGCGCGGACGTTGTGGGCGCGCGTTCCGCGCTTGCCCACGGCGCCGTTACCCTGCCAGAGCACGAGGCCGAAGCGCTTGTCGGGCGATCGCAGCCACAGACAGGCCCCGCTGACGATGCAGGCCCACCCCCGCGCCAGCAGGCGTTCCGCCAGGTGAGCGAAGAGGTACGCGCTGAAGATCCCGTACAGGTGCCAGGGGTGCAGGTAGGGGCGCGCGTTGGCCCGATCCCGCGACGCCTCGACGGCGCAGTCGTGGAGTTCGCTCTCCACCAACCCAAAGTCCCGCAACGCGCGCTCGTTGTCGTCCGCCTCCACCTGCTCGTCGACGCCGGGCGGCGGGGGCGGGGACGGCGGGGGCGGGGGGGCCTCCGTGAAGTTGGACGCGGCGGAACTGCGGTTGGGGTTGCTTGCGTCGTTGGAATCGCTCATTCGGCGTTCGTAGGCCGGGCGGAAAGAGGGGCCGCGACCTTCCTTGACCCCGGACGCTACACCCTCAAACGAGATCGCAAAAGAGGAAGTCACGTCGGCCCCTCCGGCTCGGGGGGCACGATGTGCAACTCGCCGCCGCGCGCTGCGTCCTCCGCACGCCGCGGCCGCTGACGCTTCTCGAGGAAGGCCGCGTCCGAGGCCGAGGCCGCCTAGTCGAGCGTGCGCGGCCCCGGCACCTTTACGGTCCCTGGTATGTTGGGCGTCGTCGGCGCGCCCGCCAGGCCCGCGGAGGTCGGGGGATTCGTGCGCCATTGCGGCGGCCGCAACCCACTCCCTCTTCCCGCGGCTCGACGCGCCCGCGGCCAGGAAGGCAGGACGTCACGATGGAAAGCCATCTTGACGGAAAGGCGTCCTTCGGCGTTATCGGCCCGGCCGTCCGGTGACGCGCCTGGGCGACGGCGCTGGCGGCCCGGGCGGGCACGACCGACGGGGCCGGCACCGGCCGCCCGGGGGCAGGCGCTCGGGGGCGCCGGGGGTGCTTCCCCCCCCAAGGGTTCCCCGGTGCCCCAGAACAGGCCCCCCGCCGACCTGGGGCGCACGGGGGCTCCGGTCGGACCCCAACCGGCCCCCTGGATTGCCGGCGCTGCTTGGCGTCAGCCCTCGACGCTTCACTGAACCCGCACGCCTTCGCGCCTTTGTGGGCCGTTTGCGCGTCGGTCCCTGAAGCACCAGAGGCGCTCCGGGATCCAGCGGGGGCACGCCTGGGTTCCATCGGGGTTTCTGGGGTTCGTACCGGGGCGGCCTCGACCGCCGATTGCGACCCCGGCGCCACCGACCAGCCGCGGTGGCGCGTCCGAGTGCGGCGCACGGAGGGGCGGTCCGACACGGCCTTCGCCCGCCAGCTCGCCGCCAGGAGCCCGCCTCTCCCGCGCGCGCGCCGCCGCCGCCTCTCCCGCGCGCGCGCCGCCGCCTCTCTGCAAAACACTGAGATTCACGAGGAATCGTTAGTCCCATGAATACCTATTCCAGTGTCTAACCGTCGCCGACGTTGACGTTGTTGACGGCCAGGAGCCGAACGCCTCGCAGTCGAACGTCGGCAACCACGTCCCCTCCCCCGCGCTGGAAGGCGACCCGGTCAGGTACGTCGTGGAGGTGGCGCTCCGACCGGAGGGCATTGGTTGGGCTGGTGCGGAGAACCCGAAGGGTCCGACGGTTGCCGGACGAAGGACTGCGACACGCCTGGGTAAGCCGGCGGCGCCGAGACGGCCGGCCGCGGCGCCCCCCGGTTGGCGGTGGTTGGGGAGACCGCGGCGCAACGACCGTTCGGGAGACGGGAGCCGGACCACGCCCCTGGGGTGCGCGCGGCAGCATCGCGCGCTGCGTGTTGACGTTCCTGCTCGATGTTGGGGGTCTGCGAGTCGTACGCGTGGACTGGCGGGCGAACCTTCCGCTTCCCCGGAGACCTGGAGCGACCCCCGACCGTCGCCGACCCGTGCAGGCTCAGCCTGGTCGTAACCCTGGGTGGAGCGCCCGAGTGCTTCCTGGGGCCTCGGACAAGCGCCAGCCTACAAGTCGAAGAACGGCCAGAAAGTGATCGCGCACTTCCACGGAAGAAAGCAGGTACCCCCTCCAAAAGGCTTCCTCCTATACGGCCGAACCTTCGACGAAACCCACGGTTACGAGGGTTAGGCGCAGGCATGTAGACGAATAACCCTCCACGGGGTTTGGCGGGTTTGGCGGGGTTAGCACTACTGTCCCGGACGCGTAGAGCTCCCTGCGAAACCGGGGTAGTTGTCGTGGATGCCAGGTCACGCGACACTCGAGGCCGACCACCGCCTCGACCTGTTCCTCGACCACGTGACCGAGCCGC